>NZ_JBFTZL010000050.1:0-22144 GCF_056406825.1 Arthrobacter sp. P1_A5
ACATTAGCGGCCGCGGCGATGACCGCAGGGGCCGCGGCTGTCCGTCGCCGGGACCCATTGGCGGGAGCCGTGGGCCGACGGGATCCAGCAGCGGCATCCAAAAGCGACATCCAACAGGGGCGCCGGAACAGCCGGCCGGCTCTCACTGCTACGGCGCAAGGTCTGCCCCGACGCAGGGCTTGCCCGACATGCCGGCGCTTGACGCCAGGGCCGGCGAGGGCTTGCACACAAGACGTCGTCACCCGCCGCTACCCCCTGCGGCGATGCCCGACGGTACCCGTGTCAGGGTCGCGCTTCTCGAAGGCGCGGACCCGCGTGAAGACCGGTTAAGGGAGCCGGCGGCGGCTGGGGGGAGAGCCTCGGTCTCAGAAGGCTCTGACGCCGCCGGCTCCGACCTTGGCGCGCGGCTGCCCGTTGAGGCACCGCACGATTCCAATGAAGGAGTTAGTGGGAAAGATTACGGCCCGATCACCTCTAATGGTGGCAGTGGCTGCATCCGCAAGCAAGGAATTTGAGACCACACTTTCCTCGGGCCATGCTTGCGGTTGCTGACCGCCCTCAAGTTCCTCATTTTGAGACCTTTGTGAGCTGTTCGGGGTGGAGCTGTTCGGGGTGGAGCTGTTCGGGTTAGTGCTGTTCGTGGGACTGGCTTAAGTCAATCGCCCGAACGGGCTCTGCACACGAGTAGCGTTTACCCGACTTCTGAGGCCCTACTCGCCATGGCACTACTTGGAGCTACTCCCGCTGGTCCCGGAGTCCACCCGTGCTGTACGCACGCCACAGCCAGGTCAGGCCACGCCGGGCCGGACCGGTCAGGAGGGCAGCGGGCCGAGGTCCAGGAGGTCCGCCCGCCGGCCCACGCCGAGCTTGGCGAAGATCCGGGACAGGTGCCCCTCCACGGTCCGAAGTGACACACAGAGCGCGGTGGCGATCTCGGCGTTCGTGGCCCCGCCCGACACCAGTTCCAAGACTTCGGTCTCACGGGCAGTCAACGGGGCGCCGTGATCGCTGCGGACGACCTCCAATTGCGACAACATTCCGGCCTCCACCAGGCGGTGATGGACCCGGCGCTGGACCGCGGTAAGCCGCCACCGCTCCGGGTCGTCTGCCAGGATCCGCTCGGCCTGCTGGGCGGCCTCAAGGGCAAGGAGCCCGTGCCCTGCATTGAGCGCGTCGTCGCTGATGCCAATGAGGTCAGACGCATCCGACGCCGACACCGCTCGCGCGTAGGACTCCACCAGCCTGGCCTCCGGGCCGTCGACTGCGCCGCTGCTGAGGGCGAGGGCCTCGGCGCCCGAGGTGTCACCGCCGCGGAGCGCGAGCCGCCTGATATCGGTTTCGACGCCGCGCAGGCTCTCGTGCAGGGCCTCGTCCGCCAGCCGCGCCAAAGCCCCGGCACCGCTCCCTCCGGGCCCTTCTCCGGGTTCAGCCGCCCGGCAGTACGCCTCTGCCAGCAGGTGAAGGGTTTTCGGCTCCCGGTACACCGAGAGCCGGTAGGCCAGTACATGCTGGCTGGCCTCATGGTGGCGTCCGACGGCGGCTGCGGCATAGGCCGCGACGGCGCGCGCAAACGGCAACAGACCTAACGGGTCGGCGATAGTGAGCTCTTCGACACTCAGCCGAAGTTCGGCCAGGCTTTCACGCATCCTGCCCTGGCGCAACCGCGAGTATCCCCGCATGAGGTGCAGCATGCCGCCGCTGTACAGCAGCCGCCCAGGCTCACGGGCCGCGTAATCGTCCAGGACATTTCCGAGCCGGTCCCAGTCGCCGGCCCAGATCAGATTCAGGCAGTGGCGCACCACGAGGTCCTCGTAGACCAAGGGTAGTTCCAGGCTTGCGGTCCGGGCCCCGCCCCATGCCTCGCCGTCCAAACGCAGCCCTGCGCGGAGTTGACCTTGGGCGGTCAAGAGTTCGGCGAGGAGGGAAACTGCCGGGACCCGGATTTYGGGATAGGCGCCGGCCGCGGCGATGAGTTCGCGCAGCACGGTTCCAACTGCCATGAACTTGCCGTCCCATGAGTGACTCAGAAGCTCTGTGGCCAGTCCCCCGGCGGCTGTCACGTCCGGCGGCTGTCCCGCCGGAGCGCGTCCGGAAAGGTCGGTGCACGTCGCGAAATCCGCAGACAGTGAATCCCGGGCACGCGATTCCAGGAGCCCTGGTTCGATGGGCAGTTCAAAGGCCGGGCGGTGCGTGCCGGCGTCGGGATGCTGTTGCCGGGCCGGCGTTGCGGACCCGAGCCGGGCTGCCAGGAGGGCAGCCAGGTAGGACGGCCGTCCGGAGGGCACCGGCTGTGCGGACTCCAGACACGCCACAGCGGCCTCGGTGTGCCCCGCGATGAAGTGCGAATAGGCCAGCTGGATCCGGGCCTCGGGGAGGAACCGGGCGTCCCGGATGGCGCCAGCCACCCGGGACGCGGTCGCAGGGTCCAGGTCCGTGTTCGCGGCGACAGCGGCCTGCAGGAGCTGGATCGGAGGGATCTCTACGCCGCAGTCCATGGACCAGCGCAGCCGGTTGAGGGCCGCTCCCGGCGCCGCGGCCCGCGCCGACGGAAGCGACAACACGCTTGAACGCAGGGCCGAACTGCGGCCGGCCGGGACCCGCTGGCGGATAATCTCGCCAAGTATCGGGCTGGCGGCCCGTACCAGCCGGTCATGTCCCGTGGAGACGGCAATGATGCCCGCGGTGTCCAGCGCATCGACGGCCTTGGGACCACTGATCCGCAGAATCTGGGACAGGGATAGCGGGCCGGCCATGGCAACGATCGTGGCGGCGGTCTTTTCCTCCGGTGTCATGGAGCGCAACTGCCGGTCCACAACGTCGGCGGCCGGAACTTGGGCCATGTCGGGGTTGGCCAGCAGGAACCACACTCCGTGCCGGAGGCCCAAGGCGCCGCTGGCCCGGGCATGCTGGATCAGGGACATCAGCATGAGCGGATTGCCGTCGGCCGCCTTATAGAACAACGCACTAACCCACGGAGAGACGTCGGCCCGCAGGACCTGCTCGCATAGTTGGTGGGTTCCGATCCGGCTCAGCGGGTAAAGGTCGAACTTGGAAATTATCCCGTCGTCCCAAAGCGCGAGGAACTCTTCCGGAATCATCGGCCCGGGACGGCAGGCCACGAGGATTCCCGCGGCGCCGGTCGCCGCCGCCTGCGCCAACTGCCGGACGGTCCCATGGTCGAGGCAATGCGCGTCGTCGACCACAAACAGAGGGCGGTCCGCCTCGGATTTCAGGCTGCGCGCCATCGCTTCCACGACGGCTGCGTAGGAGTCGAGTTCCCGGTCAGGAAGCCGGGACAAGTACGGCGCCAGGGCACCGAAAGGAACGCTGGCCAGAGCCGAAGTGGCGGTCAGCCGAATCAGGTGGCGGTGGGGCTCGAGTTCGCGGATGGCGGCCTTGAGGACGGCGGTCTTGCCCGCGCCCGCGCCGCCGACGATGAGCGCACCTGATCGGGTGTCGTCACGCAGGCAACGCACCAGGTCCTTGACCAGCGCCGTGCGCTCGATCAGTGCCGAGGTCTCAGCCAGGCTTTCCATCGCCGGTTCTTCCTGCCAGTTTCTGCCCGTCTTGAACAGCCGTCCGGGTTGCCGCCTGCAGTCTGCCGGGCTCAGCCGAGCCTGGCGCTGTCTGCCGGAGTCGAGATGACATCTTTGAGTTCCGATCGGCTGGCGACGTGCAGCTTCGAATACACCTGATAGAGGTGTCCCTCCACAGTGCGGACGGATACGTGCATCTGTTCCGCGATCTTGCGGTTGGACGTACCGGCAGCAGCCCGGACCGCCACTTCACATTCCCTCGCCGTCAGGGTTGAGGTTGTAAGCGACCGCAGCCCGTTCTTCGGACTGCCGAACTTGTCATCGAGGGACTGCTGCGCCCGCTGGGCGATCCGCAACGCGATGCGGTTGCCGGCGTCGTTTGCGCAGCCGACGGCTTTCCGCACCGCGTCCCTGGCGAACACGGTGTTGCCGCATGCCTCAGCTTCCTTGGATGCTGCCAGTAACTGTTCGCTGTCAGCCTCCCGCATGCCTTCGGCCAGCCGCGAGCACAGGGCCGCGAATTGTCCGGTCACCCTCCCGCTCAGGCTGCCGAGCTTCTGGCCCGCCTGGCGGTCTCCCAGCCGGGCCGCGGCGGACTGGAACAGGAGCGCGGGGGCCAGTGCTGACGTTTCAGCGTCGTTGCCCGCTTCGGCCGAGAGCGCACGGATGGACATTGCCCTCTGGCCGAGCTCGGCCTGGGCCGACAGCTCGAAATAGCGTGTGAGCCGTTCCACCAGCCAGGCCGCGGGCGGCCGGGCCTGGGCAAGATCGTCCAGCAGCAGGCCGGCCATTTCCTCTTCGCCCTGGAGTGCGGCGGCATAGGCACACACGGCTGCGGCCAGGCCGCCCAAAGCGTCGGGGTCCTGCGCCCGGAGCTGCCAGCGGCCTGCCTGGAGCCGGGACAAGGCGTCGTCGAGGTGTCCGGCATGCAGGTCCATGACGCCCTGGCCGATCTCAAACATCCCGCCCAGCCTGGTCTGGGGCTCTGCGCCGCTGTACGTCTCCTCAAGATAGACGGACGTTTCCCTGAACTTGCCGGAGAGCAAAAGGAGGAGGAGGAACCTGCCCCTGATCTCACGAACCGCATGGTCCCTGAGCTGCACGCCGGCTGTGGCCGCCAGGATCTGCTTTCCAAGGGCGAGCGCCCGCACCACGTTGCCTGTGACGGCCAGGGCCTCGCTGCGCACGCTGGCGGTCAGGATCCTTGGTTCGGTGCCCAGGTCCCCCGCGTCCACGCCGTCGGTTATGGCCAGGACCTCGTCGTAGCGTCCACKGAAAGCGGCGAGCCCAGCCTCCGCCAGGCGCAGCCGCTCCCGGGCTGCAACTGCAACTGGACTCTGTGCGGCGGGCTCGGCAGCCAGCCGCTCGGCGAACTCCTGTATCCGGGCTTCGGGGTCGGCGCCCGGGGCAGTGCTGCGTTTGTCCAATTCCACGCGCAGCAGCTGCAAAGCGGTCCACTCGGTCAGGGGAAGCTTGGCGCACGCGCCGTCATCCAGTGCCTCCAGAACCCGGCGTGCGGAGTCCTCGTTGTTCACCGAGATGTGGGCATTGACTGTTTCGATGGCCATCAGGGCGGCGGGTTCGCTTCCTTCGACCTCCTGGACAAATCGCAAGGCGGCCGCGTGGTCGGATGCTCCGTTCGCGGCGCGGGCGGCGGCCAGGGCGACCTGGGAGCTCACCTCTTCCCCGCAATCCAGAGCCCAGGCGACGCCGGCCGAGCCGCCGGTGTCCAGCGTGTCCGATTCCTGGAGCACGGCCGTGAGCCGGCGGCGGAGTTCGGCGCTGCGCCCGGGCGGGACCACGTTGGCGACAATTCCGGCTGTTACCGGGTTGGCGATGCTGACCATCGGCGGATGGTCGTGGGTGACCCGGATCAGGGCCCGCTCCTGGAGCGCGTCCATATCCTGCGGGTTGGCGATGAGCATGAGGGTCTGCAGCGGGACTGCCCCGGCGAGTGCCAGCAGTTCAAAGACGTCGCGCTGGCCGTTGCCGAGCCGGTTGAGGCGTGCCTTCACGACGTCCCGGATCTCTCCGGTCAAGGCGATGGGGCCGTTGCCCAGGAACCATACACCGTCCTGGCGGATCACTGTGCCCAGCTTGATCTGCTCCCGGGCCAGGGAATGGAGGAACAAGGCGTTGCCCCCGCTCGCACTCCAAAGCGCCCGGGCAGCGGTCAGGGAGAACCGGCCGCCGTATTCGTGGTGCAACGTTGTTGCCGTCTCTGCAAAGTCGAACGGTCCGAGGTCCACCCGTCGGAGCAGGTCATCCTTCCACAGGCCCATGATGTCCCCGCCGATGTGCGGCATGTCAACGCACGCCGCCAGCAACGTGACATGGGACCCGGCGCTCAACTGGGCCACCATCATGCTGGAGAGCTCGTCGAGGTCATGGGCGTTGTCCACGAAGAGGACGATTCGCCGGCCTTCGGATTTGTTGTGGAGCAGCTGGGTCAGTCCGCGCAGCACCATCAGCGGGTGCTCGAGGTGTGAGGCGTCGAGGTCGTTGAGCAGGACGCTCAAGGCCCCGTAGGGAAGCTTGGAGGATATGGAGCTGCCCCTGACCTGGACTACCAGGTACTCGTCGCCGAGCTGCTCCAGGGCGCGCTGGGCGATAAAGGACTTGCCGGCCCCGTGGTCGCCCACGAGTACGATGCCGCAGCCGGAACCCGACGTCAGGGTCTCAACGATGTCGGCAACGACCTCCTGGCGGGTGAAGGGTCTGTCCTTACTGCGGCCATGACCGTTTCTTTGCGCCGGAAACACTATTTCTGTCTGGCCGCTGCCCGTTGGCAAGCCGGCGTCTTGCTGGAACATATGAGAGACCTTCGCAATCAAAGTGTGAGCGGTGATACCTCAACGGTAGGGACTACGCGTATTTTCGGTATGCGTAAGTAGTACTCGATTACCTAGCGAGTATTCCGCCCGCTCTACGTAGCTGTACTCAGTTGGACCGGCGCTGCCGCAAGGCTTAAACCAAGTAGTCGCAATCCCGCCGCACGTGTCCGGCGCCGGTAGCGGCCCGGACACCGGGGAAGCGGCCCGCCACGGCCGGCCGGCCGGCGGACACGGCCCCACGCGGCCTCTCCCTTGCTTGCCGCTAGTGCCCGCCGATACCGGGAAGCTGCTCACGGCCCTTGACGTTGAGTTTCGCGTAGCTGCGGTAGAGATGGCCTTCAACCGTGCGCACGGACACCTGGAGCTCTGCGGCAATCTGCCGGTCAGTGAGGCCGCGTACCGCCAGCGCCACAATGTCGCGCTCGCGGCGGGTCAGTATGCCGAGCGAGTCATCGTTCTTGGCCGCTTCGTCGCCGGGAAGGTCATCGGCCCGGTCCAGGCACCGCTTCCGCTGGGAATTGGCCATGCGCTCCCTGAGGGTGTCGCCCGCGGCCCGGTAGGCGTGCGCCGCGGCGTCGTAGGCGAGGGCGGCAAAGGCCCACAGTTCCGCCGCCTCACAGGTTTTCGCGGCCTCAAGGAGGTCTGCGGCGTTGTCGGCGCTGATGGCTGCGGCGTAGGCGCAGATCGCGGCGGGCCTTGGCCCCTCAAGCCTGGCCCGGAGCTCGAGCAGCCTCGGCGCCGAGTCCGTGTCCCCCAGGGCCAGGCAAAAGGCCAGCGCGTCGAGTTCGAGCCCGGCGGTGTCCACGTCCGGGTACGGTCGGCCGAGCCGCTTCAGTTCGGCGATGGCACCCGGGTAGTTCCCGAGCCGGGCCTTTCCATAGACCACGGCCATCGCGGCCAGCGAGCGCATGTACTGCGGCAGGGCCGCGGGTGCTGCCTCGAAGTCGGCGAGGAGTAGCTCTGCCTTCGTTTGGGCACCGACTTCGGCGGCTGCCGCGAAAGCCATGGCCGCCGTGAGCGCGAACAGCTGCTGGGGGTCGGTCAACCGCAGCGCTTCGAGCGCGGCGCTTAGCGTGTTCAGGGCCTGGGCGGCCTTGCCCTGGTAGAGCAGGATGATGCCGTGCGCCGCGTGCACTCCCCCGCCGAAGGAAATCAGGTTGGGCCCGGATCCGGCGACGAAGCCGGTCAGGAGGCTTTCCGCCCCCTGCCAGTCGCCGGAGTGAATTGCGGCGGCCGCGGAACGGACCACGAGGAAGTCGGTGAGGAAGTAGAGCTCCTCGTGCTCGGCCCCGGCGGCCTCGATGGCCCGGGTCATCGCAGCGAGGGCGCTCAGTCCCTTGCCGCCTGCCAGGAGCCGCTCCGCGTCGAGGCAGAGCCGGAACGCCTGTACGAGAGTGTTCGACGGCAGGGTGTTCGAGGGTGGGGTGCCGGCAGCCGCGTCCTCGGTGGACGCCCCCGCGGCCGGGGCTGCCGCGTACTCGCCCGCCAGCGCCAGGACCATGGCTTCCAGGATCTCCAGCCGCTCTTCCGTGGCACGGTGAATGGCTTCGGCGTCGTCCGGCCGGGCAGCAGCGAGGCGCTCGGCGGCGCGTCGGAGCACCTGTGCCCGCTTGATGATCTCTGCCGGCGTGTTCCCCAGCGCTGACATCGTTGCGGCCCACAGGAGGGATCCGGCCAGGAGCCCGGGGATGCTGTTTCCCTGCCCGAAATCGGCGTCGAGGATGTCCCGGGCCGCCACGTAGTCGGAGGCGTTGTAGCGGGTCCGTGCTATCACGGCGCGGGCCGCCATCTGCAGTTCCGGATCCTTGACGAGGACGGCAGCCTTGCGGGCGAGCTCGTCCTCGTAAAGCCGGCTCGCCAGCACGGCCGCCCTCAGGAGCTGCCGGTCCTCGACCTCCGCGCCGCACTCGATCGACCAGCTCACTTGCCGCAGCAGTCCCTCGGCAGACGTCGGCTCGCTGTCCATCTTGCGCAGCAGGCTCTGCCGAAGCTGCAGGCTCCTGGCCGGCGAAATCAGGTTCCGCAAGGTGTCGCCGTACACGGTATGCCACAGCCGCAGCTCACCCGTCCCGGTGTCCGTGACCCGGATCAGTTCGCTGTCGATCAGTGATCCCACGGCCTCTTCGCCGGCCACCGACTCGATCAGTTCCCGGGACACGGGTTCGGCCAACGCCACGAGGTTCAGGGCCTGGCGTTCTTCCGGCGAGCGCAGCAGCAGCTGGCGGCGCACGACGTCGGTCAGCCGGTCACCGTGGCTGTTCAGGTGCCGGGTGAACAACCAGACACCGTTGCGCCGCAGCAGCGTCCCGTCGTTCCTGGCGTCGTCCAGGAGCCCGTTGAGGAGCATCGGGTTGCCGCCGGAGGCCTCCCACAGGATCTCGGCGACGTTTGGCAGCACTTGCGAGCCGAGCTCGCCCTCCAGCATCTCTGTGGTCTGCGCGAGGGTGAGCGGGCGCAGGTCGTGCCGTTCGGCGATGCCTTCAAACCAGAGCTGCAGGAGCGGTTCCGGCAGTCCGGGCCGGGCCGCCGCGCCGACGAGCAGTTTCGCCCAGCCGGCCGCCGCCAGCTCCGCGAGGATTCCGGCCGTCGCCTCGTCGAGATCGTGTGCGTCGTCAACGACCAGCAGGAGGGGCTTCTGGGTGGCCCGCTTCTGCTCTTCCAGATGCGCCCACAGGGTCCTCAGAACGGCCAGCTGCGATGTTGCTTCCTGGACCGGCAGTCCGACGATGAAGGGGCCCAGGACACCGTAGGGCACCTTGGTCAGCGACGCGCTGCCATGGATCGGCACCGGCGTCACCTCCGGGCCCAGCTCCCCGACGACGGCATCGATGAGCCTTGACTTGCCCATCCCGCTGTCGCCGAGGACGAACACGGCGACATGGCTGCCGCCCTGGAGGGCTTCCACTGCCGACATCAAATCTTCCGACCTCCCGGTCAAGGCGCGGGCCGGCGCCGTGCCGGGGTTCCCCGCCGGCCCCCTAGATGAGTCCAAGCAGATCACTTCGCGAAGAAACGCCGAGCTTCGTGAACACCTGGTACAGGTGGCCCTCCACGGTCCTGACGGAAATGCCCACTTCCAGGGCGATGTCCTTGTTGGAGACCCCGTTCCCGGCCAGGGTGGCAATTTGCCGCTCCCGGTCTGTCAGCAGCGGACCCTTGTTGCGCGGCATGACTGGCAGCGCCGGCACGGACTCCGAGAGGCTCTCCAGCATGCTGTAAGCGGCGTTGGCGCTGGCGGTCAGCCCGGCGCCCTTCGCGAAGTCGAATGCGAGCGCGGCGCACCGGGCCTGGACGGCGTCCAGTTCGAGCCCCGCGGCCTCCCCGGCGGCTTCGAGCATGATCGCGGCGTCTTTCTTCCGGCTGCCGACGGCGACCGTCCGGGACAGCTCGGCCAGCGGCCCCTGCCGCAGCCCGGCGATTTCCTCCATGAAAAGAAAATCCTTGACGGTGCCGTTGACGGTGGCCCCGAGCATGCAGATGCCAGCCAGGGTGTAGCGGCCCTTCCGGAAATGCTCCTCCGCGGACCGTATCAACCGGTCCTTGGCCTCGGGGTCACCGAGCCACCGCGACGCCATATCCATGCAGAACTCGGTGGAACTGCCGACCGTGAAGCGGGCCGGGCCGTCAGCCGAGCGGGCCCGGTCCAGGTAGATCGTGGCCTGGACCGAGTTGCCGGTCTGGGCGTAGGCAAAAGCAGTGGCGGCGTAGGCCTGGCGCAGGGACTGCAGGCTCGCMCGGACCTCCAGCTGGGCGATCGCGGCCAGCAACGGATCCAGAGCCATGTACCCGCGGCCGGCATAGACATAGGCGAGTCCGACGGCGAGGTCCGTAGCGGCGCTGCCGGAATGCAGCCCGTGCCCGGCCCGGCCGCTCGCGTCCTTGAGCATGTCGATGGCTTGGCGCCACAGGCCCGAGAGGAGCAGCACGTTGAAAGAGCGCCAGGCGAAGTTTTCCCGGATGCGCGGCACGTTGGACCACTCGCCCAGCTGTCCGCCGATTTCCCGCATGAGTTTGCGGGCATCGAGTTCGTGGCCGGTCATGGACCAGGCCTCCATCAGGATGATGGCCGACCTGAGCCGGTGCACGGGATCGGCACCGGGCACGTCCGTGGTGGCCGCGGTGGTAAGCCGCTCCATCATGGGCCCGAAATCCCCGATGAAAGAGAAATAGTTGAACTCGCACAGATCCAGGCAGAGCCCCGCCCGGGCAAGCGCCGCAGGGGCGGGGGACGGCTCGTCCAGGCTCAGGTCCTGGAGCCRGACCCTGGCCTGCCCGAGCAGTTCGGGGACCTGGCCGGAGCGGTCGTCCAGCCAGGCCATGCAGTCAGCCTTCGCCGCGATGAATTCGGCGAAGTTCTCGGCCGCAAGGCCGTTGACCTGCCGTTCGGAGACGTCGTCCAGCGCGGACATGGCCTGCAGCGGCAGGCCGAGCTGGAGGTAGGCAGCCGATTTTTGGAGCTGCCCTTCGGCCCATTCAGGATCCGAGGGAGAGAGGCTGCCGGCGCATTTGAGGGCAAATTTCGGGTCGAAGAGCTTGACGGCGGCACTGGCAGCCGCGACGGCGTGCGCGGGTGCCAGCTGGGCGTGGCAGTCGTGGGTCCACGCCGCGTAGGCCAGCAGGTCTTCGACTGTCAGCTCGTCCAGTTCATGTTCCTGGTGCCCGGGGACCTTGTCCCGGAGCTCCAGCCGGCGCTCCACGCTGAGCCAGTTGCGGACAATGTCGCCGAGGTAGCGGTCGCCCAGCGTGACGAGGTGACGGTCAGCGCGGTCGACCACGATCTGGCCGGCCTCTTCCATGTCGGCGATGACACCGGGGCTGTACATCCTGGCGAGCCGGGACAGGGGCAGGGTCCGGGCGCAGGAGAGGACGTCGATGACCTCCCGGGCCACGGGTGTTTCCCTGGCATACCTGGCTCGGACAATATCCTCCAGCGCCGTGCGGCCATCGAGCACAACCTCATCGAGCAGTGTCCACACGGATCCGGACAGGACAAGGTTTCCGCGTTCGATTTGTTCGGAGACGACGGCCTGCAGGAGCGTGGGGCTGCCGCCGACCAGCTGGTGCAGCTGGCTTGCCAGGGCGGTCGAGACCCGATGGCCCAAAGCTGACTGCAGGACCTCCAGCGTCTCGAGCTCGGTCAGGTTGGCGAGCCGGACCTCGGCGAGCTGGCCGGAAGTGATGAGCCAGTAGAAATCGGGCGGAAGGTCAGTGGTGCGCTGGGCCGTTGCGATCAACCGGGCGGTCCGGGTCTGCAGCAGGTTGAGCAGGACCCCGGTGCTGAGTTCATCGAGGGCGCCGGCGTTGTCGAGCAGGATCACGCACTGGCGCCCGGCGGCGTCGTCGCGGATCAGCGAGGTAATGCCGTGCAGGATGGCGGTCGGCGAGCCCAGGGAACTCTGCGGGAGCCGCGCAAGGGTGAAGGCGAGGCAGCCGTATGGCGTTGCCGACCCCGGCCCTGAACTGCGGAGCTGGATGGTGTACACCTCGGGGCCGAAGCCCGCGAGGGCGGTCCTGCCGACAAGCGTTTTGCCCACGCCGCGGTCGCCCGTGATGACGACGCCCATCCGGTCCTGGGCAAGCAGTTCCTGGCGGACACGCTCAGCATCAGCGTTCCGCGCCAAACCGGACCAGCCGTGTCTCGCGACCTGGCCGGCAGCATGTTCTTCTTCGGCGGGTGCCAATGTAGTGGAAACATTCCCCCAGCCCAGCGAATCCCTCGACATGTAGTTTCCTTCGTACCGCTTTGCAGACAGCAACCCCGAACTGCCCACTTAGAAGTAGCGTATCCCTATCCCCCGACGTGAGAGTAGACAGATCATAGCTGGAATGCGGAAAGCTTGGAAAGGAAACACGCAATCCGCATGCAACTTAGTCGCCGCCTGCCTGCCGCGGGCCCGGGCCGGCCCACGGTCGGGGCGTTTAGGCTGCGTGTTATTTTGCCTGCGTTTACGTCCGGGAGGGGTTACGTCGCCTTGGCGGGGTGGAACTTTTGTTGGGCGGCGGTGAGGCCGTCCCGGACCAGGACTTCGACGGCGTCGGCAGCTGAGTCGATGAGGAAGGGCAGTTCCTTTTTCTCCGGCGCGGAAAAGTCACGCAGGACAAAGTCCGCGGTCTCCATCCGTCCGGGCGGACGCCCGACGCCCACCCGCACGCGCAGGTAGTCCTTGGTGGCCAGGGCCTTGGAGATGTCGCGCAGTCCGTTGTGGCCGCCTTCGCCGCCGCCGATCTTGAGCCGCACGGTGTCGAAGGGGATGTCGATCTCGTCATGGACGGCAATGACATGGGCCGGATCGATGCCGAAGAACTGGGCCAGGGCAGACACCGGGCCGCCGGAGACGTTCATGTATGACAGCGGCTTGGCCAGCACGATCCGGGGTCCGCCGATGCCCAGACGCCCTTCGAGGACCTGGGCACGCGATTTGTGCGATTTGAAGCCACCGCCGACGCGCGAGGCGAGTTCGTCCAGGACCATCTGGCCGACGTTGTGCCGGTTGTGGCTGTACTCGGATCCGGGGTTGCCAAGGCCTACGATCAGCCAGGTGTCGGTCATGGGTCAGTCCTTCGGTGGGACGCGGCCGGGGGCGCGGCCAGTGGGGCGGGGCAAGTGGGGCGGGTCAGGTGGGTCGGGGCAAGTGGGGCGGGGCGGGCAGCCGGCTACGGGGCGCGTACGGCGCGGGCTACGGCACCAGAGACGACGGCGGCCGGGCCCCTGAGGGACCCGGCCGCCGTAAAATTCGCCGGAATTACTCGGCTGCTGCTTCGGCCGACGGTGCGGCTGCTTCGCCTTCTTCGCCCTCTTCGACGTTTTCGGTGGCCTCGGAGATGTTGACGACGAGTGCTTCGGGGTCGGCCAGCAGGGTGGAACCCTTCGGCAGGACGAGGTCGGAAGCGTGGATGTGCTCGCCGGCGCTACGGCCTTCGATGCTGACCTCGATGGCGGTCGGCAGGTGGGTTGCCTCGGCCTCGACGGAAACGACCGTCATTTCCAGGTTGTGGACGTTGCCCGGAGCCAGCTCGCCGCTGAGGTGAACGGGCACGTCAACGGTGACCTTCTCGCCGGTGCGGACGGTCAGCAGGTCGAGGTGCTCGATGATCTGCTTGATCGGGTTGCGCTGGATGTCCTTGACGAGGGCCAGGTGCTGCTCGCCGTCGATGTCCAGGGTCAGCAGGGCGTTGGCGGTGCGGACGGCCAGGGTGGTGGCCTTCGCCGGCAGGGTGATGTGGATCGGCTCGGCACCGTGGCCGTAGATGACGGCCGGGATCAGGTTGGCCATGCGGGCGCGGCGGGCGAAGCCCTTGCCGAATTCGGTGCGGACTTCTGCTGCGAGCTTCTGCTCAGACATGGATATCTCCTCGTGGGATTTCAAGCTGTGGGACTAAACGGCGTTCAGCAAGGGCGGAGGTCTGTTTACGACCTTCAACGCCGGGCTGCCGTGCGGCTGCCCTTCAGAAGGAGATTCAGACCCAGTCGATTACGGAGACCAGCAGTCCGGGTTCCGATTAATTCACATCAATACGGAATGCCGGCGCTCTCCCTCGCCAAGGTTTCGGTACAAGGCTACCAGCGGAGGGACCGGTTTCTGAAACCGGGCCCTCCGCCGGCCGGCTTAGGCCTGGCCGTCGAACAGGCTGGTGAYGGAGCCGTCGTCGAACACTTCACGGATGGCGCGCGCGATCAGCGGCGCGATGGAGAGCACGGTCAGCTGCGGGAAGCGCTTGTCCGCGGTGATCGGCAGCGTGTTGGTGACCACCACTTCGCGGGCGCCGGACTCGGACAGCCTGCGGGCCGCCGGATCGGAGAACACGGCATGGGTCGCGGCGATGATGACATCCTTGGCGCCGGCGTTCTTGAGCACCTGGACGGCGCCGGAGATGGTTCCGCCGGTATCGATCATGTCGTCGATCAGGACGCAGGTGCGGCCTTCAATCTGGCCCACGACCGTCTTGGAGACGGCCTGGTTGGGCACGGTGAGGTCCCGGCTCTTGTGCACGAACGCCAGCGGCGCGCCGCCGAGGCGCTCGGCCCACTGCTCGGCCACGCGGACGCGGCCGGTGTCCGGCGAGACGACCGTGACCTTGTCCGAGCCGACCCGGGTGCGGATGTAGTCGGCCAGGAGCGGAATGGCCATCAGGTGGTCCACGGGGCCGTCGAAGAAGCCCTGGATCTGGGAAGTGTGCAGGTCCACACTCATGATCCGGTCGGCGCCGGCGGTCTTGTACAGATCGGCCACGAGGCGTGCCGAGATCGGCTCGCGGCCACGGCCCTTCTTGTCCTGCCGGGCGTAGGGGTAGAACGGGGACACCACAGTGATGCGCTTGGCGGAGGCCCGCTTGAGCGAATCGATCATGATCAGCTGTTCCATGAGCCAGTTGTTCAACGGGGCAGGGTGGGCCTGGATCACGAAGGCATCGGTGCCTCGGACGCTCTCGCCGGCCCGCACGTAGATCTCGCCGTTGGCGAAGTCGTAGGCGTCCAGGGGCAGCAACTCGGTGCCGAGCTCCTTCGCGATCTCCTTCGCCAGCTCAGGGTGCGCGCGCCCCGCGGCCAGCACCAGCTTCTTCTCGCCGTGTGCCGTAATTTCGCTCATGATTGCTAGCCCTCTTCTGTCGGTGCCGGAGTAGTGGAGGATGTTGGGGCGGCGCCCGCGGCGGAATCCACCGCGGCAGCGGACTCGGCCAGGGCGGACTCGGCCAGGGCGGCGGAAACGGAACCGGGGCGGTTGGCCGCAACCCAGCCGTCCGAGTTCCGCTGCTTGGCCAGGGTGATTGCGAGGGCGCCGGCCGGGACGTCCTTGCGGATGATCGCACCGGCGCCGCTGTAGGCGCCGTCGCCCACGCGCACGGGGGCCACGAACACGGTGTTCGAACCGGTGCGCACACCCGAGCCGATCACCGTACGGTGCTTCTTCTCGCCGTCGTAGTTGGCCGTGATGTTGCCGCAGCCGATGTTGGTGTCCTCGCCGATCTCCGCGTCCCCGGCGTAGCCGAGGTGGGACAGCTTCGAGCCGCGGCCGATCGTGACGTTCTTGGTTTCGTAGAACGCGCCGATCTTGCCGGTCTCGCCCAGGACGGTGCCCGGGCGCAGGTAGGTGAAGGGGCCCACGCTGGCGCGCGCCCCGATCGTGGAGCCGGAGCCATGGGTGCGGATCACCGTGGCGCCCTCGCCCACCGTGACGTCGGTCAACGTGGTATCCGGGCCGACCACGGCGTCGCGCGCCACCGTGGTGCTGCCGTGCAGCTGCGTATTGGGCAGGAGCCGGACGTCCTCGTCGAGCGTCACCGTGGCGTCGATCCACGTCGTGGCGGGATCCAAGACGGTCACGCCGGCGCGCATCCAGGCTTCGAGGGTGCGGCGGTTGAGTTCAGCGCCGAGCGCCGAGAGCTGGACGCGGTCGTTGGCGCCCTCCACCTGCCAGCGGTCTTCGGTGACGACGGCGGCGACGCGGCCGCCCGCGGCGCGGGCCAGGGCCAGGACATCGGTGAGGTACTTTTCGCCCTGGGCGTTGTCCGTGGTGACGTGGACCAGCGCGTCGCGCAGGACGGCGGCGTCGAAGGCGTAGATGCCGGAGTTGACCTCACGGATTTCGCGTTCGGCGCTGGTGGCGTCCTTGTGTTCGCGGATTCCCGTGACGGTTCCGTCTGCTGCGCGGAGGATGCGACCGTAACCGGTGGCGTCCTCGAGCACGGCGGTGAGGACGGTGACGGCGTTGCCCTCGGCCTCGTGGGCGGCGACGAGCTCGCCGAGCAGGCCGCCGGTGAGCAGCGGGACGTCGCCGTACGTGACCACGACCGTTCCGCCCAGCCGTCCTTGGGGGTCGAGCGTGTCGAGCGCTTCCAGTGCCGCCTCGACCGCGCGGCCGGTGCCGGGCACATCGTCCTGGTCCACAATCAGGGCTTTCGGATCGAGGGCGGAGACGTGGGCGGCTACGAGGTCGCGTTCATGCCGGACCACCAGGGCCAACTCGCGGGGGCTGATACTGCGGGCCGCCTGGAGCGCGTGGCCGACCAGCGAGCGGCCGCCAATCTCATGGAGAATCTTGGGGGTACGGGATTTCATCCGGGTACCGGCCCCTGCAGCTAGGACGATCACGGCGGCTGGGCCAGTATTCTCGGGGCTCACGTATTGGCTCTCCTTGCTTGGTTGCGCAGTGTGTCTCGCCAAGTTCCGCCCATAGGACTCGAACCTATACTCCACGGCTCCAAAGGCCGGGGTGCTGCCATTACACCAGAGCGGACCGTGCCCAGGCTTGACCTGTGGCACGAGAATCAATTCTGCCACGAAGGTTGATGCTCGTGCGACTCAGCGCCGCGGAAGGGGCGGGCAGGCGCGGGTGGGCGGTGCGGCCGGCGCCACGGGACATGCCCATTCTTGGTCTGCGCGGCCGGACATGTGCCGCAGGATTCACGCGTTCCGTGGAACGTGCCTTCCTGGGCGTGCGCAGAGACCCCGTCCCCTAAGCGGGACATGCCCAGCGTTGGTCCCGAGCAACGGACACAATGCCAATATGCCCATCCCTGGCCCGCGCCGAGGGACATGCCCWGCGGGATTTCGGCCCTCAAAGGGACATGTCCAGCGGCGGGTGCTCACGCTGGGCATGTCCCGCGGGATTCACGCGTTCCGCGGAACGTGCCTTCCCGGGCGTGCGCCGCGACCCCATTCCCTACGCGGGACATGCCCAGTGCTGGTCCCGATCAATGGACACAATGCCAATATGCCCATCCCTGGCCCGCGCCCAGCGACATGCCCAGCGGGATTTGAGCCCTGCAAGGGACATGTCCAATGCTGGCCCGCGCCGAGGAACATGCCCAGCGGAAATTCAGCCCTGCAAGGGACATGTCCCGTGCTGGCCCGCGCCGAGGGACATGTCCCGCGGGTTTTGAGGGCTGCAAGGGACATGTCCAGCGGTGGGTGCTCAAGCTGGGCATGTCCCGGGGATGGGCAGGAGGCTACTCCCCCAGCACTTCCAGGGCCTCGAGCCATTCGAGTTCAAGGGCTTCGCGTTCCCCGGCCAGTTCCTGGAGTTTCGCGTTGAGTCCGGCGAGCTGGTCGAACTTGCTCGCGTCCCCGGCCCCGGCGGTCATCTGGGCGTGGATCTTGTCTTCCTGCTGCTTGAGTTTGCCGAGCTGGCGGTCGATCCGGTTCTTGGCCTTGCGGGCGTCGCGCTTTTCGGCCTCGGAAGGGCCGCTGGCGACGGGAGCGGATCCCCCGCCGGCGGAGGTGACGGGGTTGCCGCCGCCGGTGATCGTGGAGCCGGCCAGGGCCCCTTCCCGCAGTTCGAGGTACTGGTCCACGCCGCGGGGCAGGGCGCGGATCTTGCCGTCGCCAAGGAGCGCCATCTGGTGGTCCGTGACGCGCTCGAGCAGGTAGCGGTCGTGGCTGACGACGACGAGCGTGCCGGGCCAGCCGTCGAGCACATCTTCGACGGCGGCGAGGGTGTCGGTGTCGAGGTCGTTGGTCGGCTCGTCAAGCATCAGCACGTTCGGCTCCCCCACGAGCAGGCGCAGGAGCTGCAGCCGCCGGCGTTCGCCACCGGAGAGGTCCTTGACCGGGGTCCACTGCTTTTCGTTGGTGAAGCCCAGCTGCTCCACGAGCTGGCCGGCGGTGAATTCCTTGCCGCCGACGTTGAAGGAGCGCTTTTCCCGCTCGATCACTTCGATCACACGCAGGTCCGAGACGTCGTCGAGTTCCTTGACCTCCTGGGTCAGGACCGCGGTGACCACCGTCTTGCCGCGCTTGACCTTCCCGGAGGAGGGCTGGATCTCGCCGTTGAGGAGTTTGAGCAGGGTGGTCTTGCCGGCGCCGTTGACGCCCACGAGGCCGAGCCGTTCCCCGGGGGCGAGGCGCAGCGTGATGTTGTCGAAGAGCTTCTGCCCGGGCTCGCCGCCGAGGAAGTCCAGCGAGACGTGCTCGAGGTCCAGGACATCCTTGCCCAGCCGGGCGGTGGCCATCTTGCTCAGCGCCGTCGAGTCGCGCGGCTCGGGGACGTCCGCGATCAGGGCGTTGGCTGCCTCGATCCGGAACTTGGGCTTGGCGGTGCGGGCCGGGGCACCGCGCCGGAGCCAGGCGAGTTCCTTCTTCACGAGCTGCTGGCGCTTGCTTTCCATCACTGACGCGGAGCGGTCCCGCTCCGCGCGGGCCAGGACGTAGGCGGCATAGCCGCCGTCGAACGGGTCCATGATGCCGTCGTGGATTTCCCAGGTCTTGGTGCAGACTTCGTCGAGGAACCACCGGTCGTGGGTGACCACGAGGAAGGCGCCCTGGTTGGCCCGCCAGCGGGTCTTCAGGTGCCGGGACAGCCACGCGACGCCTTCGACGTCGAGGTGGTTGGTGGGCTCGTCGAGCATGATGACGTCGTGGTCCTMGATCAGCAGCTTGGCCAGCGCCACTCGCCGCTTCTGCCCGCCGGAGAGCGCGTGGACGTTGGCGTGCCAGTCGACGTCGGACACCAGCCCGCCCATGACTTCACGGATCTGGGGATTGCGGGCCCACTCGTAGTCGGCCTGGTCCCCCACGATCGCGGCGCCGACGGTGAGGTCGCMGTCGAGCACGTCGCTCTGGTCCAGGTAGCCGATGTTGACCTCGCTGCGCTTGGTCACCCGGCCGGAGTCCGGGGTGGAGCGCATGGCCAGCAACCGCATCAGGGTTGACTTGCCGTCACCGTTGCGGCCCACCATGCCGATCCGGTCGCCCTCTTCAAGGCCGAGGGTAATGCCATCGAGGACGGTACGGGTTGCATACGAGACCGTGAGGTTCTCGCCGCCGAGCAGGTGTGCCACTGGGAACTGCTTTCTTAGGTGTATCGGTGAAGTGAAGCTGTGAAGTCATCGGATGCGATGCGTCAAAAGCTCCTAAAGGAGCGTATCGGAGATGATGCGGGCCCCGTGCACCGGCCCGTGCACCGCCATGGCGTCGAGGCTGTGGTGCCGCAGCTCTTCGGCGAGCCCGGCGGCCGCGGCGGGGCTGTGTGCGAGGAACGCGACGGTGGGTCCGGAGCCGGAGACGATGCCCGCGATCGCGCCGCAGGCCTCGCCGCGGCCCAGGGTCTCGCGCAGGCCCGGGGCCAGTTCGATCGAGGCGCGCTGGAGGTCGTTGACCAGCACGCGGCTCAGGGCGTCGGCATCGCCGCTGCGCAGAGCCGTGAGCACGCCGGGATCCACGGCGTCGGGTTCGTCCACCGCCAGGCCCTCGGCCGCGCGCAGGCGGTCCAGGGTGCGGTAGACCTCAGGGGTGGGCAGGCCGAAGTCCGCGCTGACCAGGACCCAGTCCGTCTGGGCCTTGACCAGGGCCGGCGAGAGGTCATCGCCCAGGCCCAGTCCGACGGCGGTGCCGCCCAGCAGCGCGAAGGGAACATCGGCGCCGAGCTCGGCGGCCAGGTGGGCCAGCTCGTCGCGGGACAGTCCGCTGTTCCACAATGCGTCGCAGGCCAGCAGGGTGGCGGCGGCGTCGGCCGATCCGCCGCCCATGCCGCCAGCCACGGGCACCCGTTTAGTGATCTCCAGGTGGACACCCGTGGAGTGTTCCGAGACGTCGGCCATGATGGCGGCGGCTTTGTAGGCCAGGTTGCGGTGATCGAGCGGAATGTCCACCCCGTCGAGGTCCACGGTGCTCGCGTCGCTGATGCTGACGGTGATCTCGCCGGTATCGGTGCTGGTGGCGGCAATTTCTTCGTAGAGCGAGACAGCCAGGTAGACGCTGGCCACGGAGTGGTAGCCGTCCGGCCGCAGCGGTCCGACATCCAGTGAGACGTTAACCTTGCCTGGAGCTTTCACCCGGACGGTCCTCGCGGCAAAGCGCCCTCTCACTGCGTTCATGGCTCCACGCTATGGCATCGCGGCCCGGGCTCCAAGCACGCAACCGCCCCCGGCGGCGCCCATGCGGAGCTCACAAGGAGCTCAGGAGTCCGGTTGTCCGTGGGCTTCGGCGATTCTGGCGAACGCCGCGATGTCGATCACTTCGCCGCGTGCGGTGGGGTCGACGCCGGCGGCCCGCAGGCAGCGTTCGGCCTCGGCGGCGCTGCCGGCCCAGCCGGCCAGCGCGGCCCGGAGCGTCTTGCGGCGCTGCGCGAAGGCGGCGTCGATCACGGCGAAGACCTGCTCCCTGGTGGCGGTCGTGACGGGGGGCTCCCGGCGCGTGAAGGCGACGAGTCCGGAATGGATCTTGGGCGCTGGCCAGAAGACGTTCATGCCGATCACGCCGGCTTTGCGCATGCTGCTGTACCAGGCGGCTTTGACGGATGGAACGCCGTAGGTCTTGGAGCCGGGGCCGGCCGCGAGCCGGTCGGCGACTTCATCCTGGACCATGACCAGGCCGTGCTGCAAGCTCGGGAAGTGCTGCAGGAGGTGCAGCACCACGGGAACGGCCACGTTGTAGGGAAGATTCGCCACGAGGGTGGTCGGTTCGACGGGAAGTTCCGTGACCCGCATGGCGTCGGCCAGGACGAGGTGGAAGTTCCCGGCGGCGTGCGGACGCCACTCGGCCACAGTGGCCGGCAGGCGCCCGGCAAGGACCGGATCGATTTCGACGGCGACCACGCTGCGGGCGGCGTCCAGCAGGCCAAGGGTCAGTGACCCGAGTCCGGGGCCGACTTCCAGGACGGTCTCATCGGCGCGGATGTCGGCGGCGTTCACGATCCGCCGGATGGTGTTGCCGTCGATGACGAAGTTCTGCCCGAGGGTCTTCGTGGGCCGCACGCCGATTTCCTCTGCCAGCCGGCGGATATCGGAGGCACCCATCAGCGGTGCGGGCGCCGCTCCGGGCAGGCTTTCGGGGGCGGAGGGGCTCGGTTCAGTCACCTAGGTATCCTATCCCGGCGCCGGTACGCCGCAGGCCGGGTCCGGAGGGAATCCGGACCCGGCCTGTGCTCTCCCTGGCTGTGGTCGGCAGCCGCGGGAGTCGGGCGTTCAGTGGCGGGCGGTCAGTGGCGGGCGGTCAGCCGCCGGCCTGGCCTGCTAGCTGGAGGCGGCCCAGCCGCAACCCCAGGGCTGCAGTCCGCGCTGGGCGTAGACCCGGTTGGCGACGGCGATCTGCTGGGCCTTGGTGGCGGCAGCGGCGTTCGGGGCGTAGGCGCCGCCGCCCGAGCTGAGCCAGGTGCCGACGTCGAACTGCAGGCCACCGTAGTAGCCGTTGCCGGTGTTGGTGGACCAGTTGCCGCCGGATTCGCACTGGGCGATCTTGTCCCACATGCCCTGGTTCATCATGGCGGGGGCGGCCGCACCGGTGTTGGCGGCGGGCTTGGGCTTTTCCTTGGTGCCGACAGTGACCTTTTCGGTGACGGGCTGGACGCTGACGGTCTCGGACACCAGGGTCCGGGAGGCTTCGCGGCCATCCACGAGGACCAGCTTGAAGTTCTTGCTGGTGGTGCCGGCGACGCCGGCCTGGGTGACCTTCTTCTCACCCTTGAACATGTCAGCACTCTCGGTGGTGAGTGTTTCGAAGGCGACGGGCTCGGTGGTGTTGGCCGTCTTGCTGACGTCGACGCGGGAGACCTTAATCACCATGTCATTGACCACCGGGGCGTTCCCGGGCTGGGATACGCGGTCGCTGGCCCCGAGCGAAAGCCCGGCGTCCTCGAGCACTTTGGCGACTGTGGCCGCCGTCGTGGTGGTCGCTGCCGCCTTGCCGTCCGCAACGAGGTTCACCTTTTTAGGCGTCGAGATGGAGACGAAGGAGCCGGAGACGGCGAGCTGGGCGTCCTTGGGCACGGAGACCTGCGAGGCGCTGGCCACGCCGAGTTCGGTCACGAGCCCCTCGACGGTGGGTGCGGTGGTGGAGAT
>NZ_JBFTZL010000051.1:0-21840 GCF_056406825.1 Arthrobacter sp. P1_A5
CGTCCGACGCGACGCAGCCGGTCACAGTGGCCATTGCCAGCTTCGCCGGTGCGCAGCCGAACCAGATTCCGTACACCGCGATCATGGCTGCGGGCACCATTGTGACCATTCCCTTGGTCATCCTGGTGCTGGTGTTCCAGCGCAAGATCGTGGCCGGCCTCACCGCCGGCGCGGTTAAGTGACGGCGTCAAGTGGGGCCGGCGTCATGACCGACGACCAGAACCAGGGCCACGTGCCGGCAACGCGCCGAAAGGTGCGCTCCGGGGAGGACTTCGACTTCATCATCGGGTTCCTCGCCTTTTGGGCCGTGGTGCTGCTCGTGGTCACCGTCTGGATGGAGGTGACCGCCCAGCCGGCCCTCTTCTGGGCCCTGGGCCTGCTCGCGGCACTGCTGGCGCTCTACGGGATGATCCGGCTGCGCCGGCGTTTGCCGCGCCGGACGGCCAGCCGGCAGAACTAGGAATCTGAGCAGCTTGTTGGACAATTCCAACCACGACCAGCACGAACAACGAAGAGTTCCGGCCACAATCATCTCTCCGGAACTCTTCGGCGGGACCGCCACACTCATCGATATGCGGATCCTCCCACTTCAAGAACCTCAACCAGGCGTCCTGCCTTAGCGGGGCCAAATCACTCACTCCTATCCGGGTAGGCCTACATGGATGTCTGCCCCAATGGGGCCGATCCACCCGCCCTGGCACCGCCAGGGAGCAGAAGCCGGACACTGCCCGTACCCCTTCAATGGGAAGTCCCGGTCTACTTCCGCTGTACCAAGCCCCGGACGATGAGACCMATGCCGTCGCGCAGGCCAGGAAGACCCGGAGCAAAGACGAATAGGGGTCACGTCCCCATCTGGGATGCGGCCCATTACCACCGCTGCGGCAGTGCTCGTAGATGCACTGAGACAGCGAGATATCACCAACAGAAAGGATTGGAATGCATTCAGTAATTGCCGCCATCTTCGCAGAGGACGTAAGCCACCGGGACATCGAATTGGACCTGGCAGTGGAAGTTGCTGCCGACGTGGCGAGTTATAGGCGATGCGGAATCCTCATCACGCGTCACGACTTTTCGACTTTTACCGTCGCCGTCACACCCGACGTTCCGTTCGGACTCATACATGAGCTGGACCTGGCTGCCTAACCCTCGTCATCCCAAGCCCCTGCTCCTGCTAACCGCTCTATGGACTKCCTGCTGGATAACCATGCGCTCACGTTCCCTATCGTTTCGAGGCGCAGAGGTTTCGAGACATCGAATCGAGCTAGGGGTGATCTGGATGTTCAATCCGCGCGGAAGGATTGGTCTCACTAAACAACCCAGCAGTACAACCCCCGCTAAGTAACCCACTTCTGGGCGATCCGGCGTGCCCCCAAGATGCCGGAGCGTCCTCAGCCCGCGCCCAAAAACGCGCGATCCAAGGATCACGAAAGAGAGAGAACTCAATGACCACTCGTTCAACCATTGCCCGGCACCGCGCCGAGGTCACCTGGACCAACTCGCTGGCTGCTATTGCCAAGGCAGTCGGCGACAACGCCTCCGGCATGGGCCGTCAGGCCGCGGCATCGCCGCAGCGTCCGGTCTGGTTCTGACCAGTGGAATCGCAGCCAACGCTGCTGAGACCAACGTTCAGCGCGAATCCACCTCCGCTTCGGCGCTGGAAGTCCAGTCGGCCGCTCCGGCCACGACCTCGGCCGCGTCCACCATCGCGATCTCCTACGAGAAGCCCGTCGTGAAGGTCCAGGACGCCGCAGCTACCCAGGCCGGCGTCGGCGGCGGCCCAGCTGCGCTGGCACCTGCCGGCACAGGAGGCAGCGCCGGCGCGACCATCGCCGCCGCGGCTTATGCACAGCTCGGCGTGGCGCAGGACTGCACCGCTCTTGCCACCAACGCCCTGACCGCGGCAGGTATCCACTACCACGGCTGGCCGGCAGGTTACCTGTCCCTCGGCCGCATCGTGAGCCCCGCCGAAGCACGCCCGGGGGACCTCGTCTACTACCGGAACGGCGGTCTGGGCATGGCCCACATCGCGGTCTATGTCGGCAACGGCATGGCCGTCCACGGCGGCTGGAATGGCGGAACCACCGTCTTGTATAGCGTGAACGTCGGCTCCGGCCCCGTCTTCATCCGGATTGGCGGCTAGGCTGAAAAGTCGCCAACCTCTAACTTGACAGCATCACCCCCGAAGGGGAGACCTGGCTAAGCGAGACCTCCGGTGCTTGGCAGGAATTCACGGCAAGGGTAGCGGCGATACTGACAATGGAAGGGAACCCGGCATGACCACCTTGGAGTACTTTAGAGCCCTTGCGCTGGGACTCCGCCAGCGCAAGCTCAGCGAGGACCAGGTCGCCGATTTGCTCCGGGAACTCCAGAGCCACCTGCAGGAGACGGGCGCGCGTCCTGAAGATGCTTTCGGCAGCCCCAAGGAGTACGCAGAGCGGTTTCCGAAGGGGAGCACGGTTTCCCGCGGATCCAAGATCGGCTACCTTGCTGCCGCCGTGCTGATGGTCCTGATCGGCGCGAAGGTCTTCACAGGACAGGTCCTCGGCATCTCCCTCGGCTTCCCCGGGACATTGATCTATCTTGGGGCGACCGTCCTCCTGACATTCGCCCTGGTCGCGTGGAGCAATGTGCTGCAGCGGCGGCTTCCCGAACGGATAGCTGAGGATCTGAGCCGGCGGAAGTGACGATGTACCGCCCGTAAGCCGGTCCTTACCGTGCACAAATTTTTGCTCAGATCAGGATGCCCATGTACGGCAGGGTTTATTGTGTGGAGTTGGTCGCTCTGTGGCGGCGTTTTTTGGTCGCTCCGTGTCGCAACAGTGCCCGTAAGGCGAGCACCCTATTCCCAATACATCGCAGCCGCACGTGAGCAGAGGCGCATCTCATGACCGCCGACACGACACGCCGAGGCTAGTCGACGCACCGGATCGCGTCGCAGACGTTCACGGCTGGGCGTGACGCTCCAACGCGTCCAGAGTCGTCTCGGGCGATGTGTTGAAGCAGAAGGTGATTCCGGGCGATTCCGCATTGCACACGTTGATGATCCGCTCGAAGAGCTCGGTGTACTCCGGGATCATCCTGATGCCGCCCCCGATCATCACGAGGCCGAAACGATCACGACCGAATGCCGAGCGGATCTCTGCTTCGGCCTCGTCCGGGGAGGTGCCGATCAGGCAGTTGACGGCGTCGAAGCCGGCGGCCGTAGTGGCCCCGAACCCCGCTTCGATCCGTTCGGTCATCGTGGCCTCGTCGAGGCCAGGAGGCAGCTTGCTATAGTCGAGGGCTCGCGCGTGGATGCCGATCATGAGGATTCGAGTCATGGGCCTCATTGTGGCATGCACCCGAAACACTTGGCTGCGGGCCCGCTGGATCCTTGCTCGACCCGCCCCGCCCCAGATGAGCTGTTCCTGTAGTGCACAGGACTCGTGACGTTCCGTGCAGACGACTTCGGAAAATGACATCGGTAGGCCGGCTCCAGGTTTGCGAACCGCCCGTTAGACGGTCCCCCACCGCGACACCGTCCGCCCGCACTGGCGCTGCGAGAAATCAGATACAGATACTGGAAACTTGGATTCGCGCATGCCCCGCCCGCAAAACTGTCCCGATCAGGTTGGACAATCGCGACAGTTGCACCCCTGCCCGCGCAGATCATCGGGCTACGCCCGGATCTCCACCAACGAACAGGACCTGACAGCGCCACGCAATGCGCTTTTTGGCTGGGTGTCCCCAGGGGGCCCGATCTATTTCGACAATGGCTGACCGACAGGAAAAGGAAACGGCCAGGACCAAGCGAAAGCCGTGGCGGCTGTTCGAGCCGGCGACGCCCCTTGTCGTCACCAAACGCGATAGGTTGGCCCGGCTCCTGCCCGCTGCTCGAGAACATTGCCGAGGACACAACGAAAATTTCCCAGGAGTTCTGGCTGCCGACAGGGATGACCATAGAGTTTTTGATCCCGAAGTCGCAGCAGGTCATGCAGTTCCAAGCGCTCCCGGCCATGAAGGAGTAAGCAGCAACACCGCTGTCCAAGGCAAGAGGAGGAGCCGCCAGACCGCAACGGGCATCAACAAAAATGGGCCCCCGCAGGGGCCCATAAAAGGAGATTTGTACACACTCAGCGGCCCACAAGCCCCTGAACAGGGAAACACGTGCCCGAAGTGGGACTCGAACTGCATTCCCTCCCGCGCAAACACTGGACTCCCCCGGAAACATGCGGAATCCGGCCCGATCCGGCCCCAGTACGACCCGGTCCGACAGCCAAAGTGTGGACAATGTACACACCCCGAATTGGCCATCTCAAAGCAACGCTGACACGAGCCGCACCTCACACACCGGCGGCGGACGCCCAATTCCTGGACAGGTTCCGGTGAGGTTTCGACTCGTGGCGGAGAGTGCGACTAAGGGGGCACCATGGCGCCCCCTAGACAGGTAGCTTGACAGGTAGTTCGGGTGCGCGGAGCATGGCATCCATGCGTGCAGCGACGGTTGACGCACGGCCCCGACCGAAACCATGAACACCGGCGCCCCGGCAACGGCACGGACCGGCACCGGCCTGGTCATGGCTGTGCTGGCATCGAGCCAGTTCCTGATGACCCTGGACAGTTCGGTGATGAACGTTTCGATGGCCACGGTGGCCGCCGATCTGGACACACCGATCACCGGCATCCAGACTGCGATCACCCTGTACACGCTCGTCATGGCGTCGCTGATGATCACCGGCGGCAAGGTGGGAACCATCATGGGGCGCYGCCGGGCCTTCGGCTTGGGCCTGATCATCTATGCTGCCGGTTCGCTGACGACGGCGCTGGCCCCCAACCTTGGCGTGCTGCTCCTGGGCTGGTCCTTCCTGGAGGGGGCCGGCGCGGCACTGATCATGCCCGCCATCGTTGCGATGGTCGCGGCCAACTTCCCGGCCGAGCGCCGCGCCGCGGCCTACGGGCTCGTCGCCGCCGCGGGCGCGATCGCGGTCGCCGCCGGACCGCTTATCGGCGGCGCCGTGACCACCTTTGCCTCCTGGCGGTATGTCTTCCTCTTCGAGTTCGTGATCGTCCTGGCCATCCTGCTGGTCCTGCGCAAGGTCCACGACGTTCCACCGGCCCAGGCCCGGCTCGATCTTGTGGGGTCCGCACTCTCCGTGGCCGGACTAAGCATGGTGGTCTATGGCGTGCTGCGTTCGGCCGAGTGGGGCTGGATCCAGCCCAAGCCCGGCGGACCAACGATCCTGGGACTCTCTCCTGTTGCCTGGCTGCTGATCGGCGGCCTGCTGGTCCTCTACGCATTCATGCGGCGCACCACGCACCTGGCCGCAACCGGCGGCGACCCACTGATCGATCCCAGCCTGTTCCAAAACCAGCGCCTCACGGGCGGGCTCAGCGTCTTCTTCGCCCAGTTCCTGGTGCAGGCCGGGGTGTTCTTTACCGTCCCGCTGTTCCTTTCGGTGGTACTCGAGCTGAACGCACTGGAGACCGGAATCCGGATCTTCCCGCTGTCCGTGGCGCTGATCCTGGCCGCTGCAGGAATCCCCAAGCTCTGGCCGCGGGCCAACCCCCGCCGCGTCGTCCGGGTGGGGCTGGCGCTGATGATCATCGGCATCCTCATCCTCGCGGCCGGGATGGACCCCGGCGCAAACGCCGCCGTCGTGTCCGTCCCGATGCTGTTGATGGGCTTCGGACTGGGGTCGCTGTCCTCCCAACTCGGTGCCATCACGGTCTCCGCGGTGCCGGACTCGCAGAGTGCTGAGGTCGGCGGGCTCCAGAACACAGCGACCAACCTCGGAGCCTCTCTGGGCACCGCCCTGATCGGGTCAGCACTCATCGCCACGTTGAGCGCCTCCGTCATCGCCGGCATCCAAAACAATCCCGAGGTGCCTGTCTCAGTGCAGGAACAGGCCTCGGTCCAACTGGCCACCGGCGTCCCGTTCATTTCGGACACCCAACTACAGGCCGCACTGGACAACGCCGGCGTGGACCAGGAGACARCCGATGCCATCATGACCGTCAATCACGATTCGCGGCTCGAGGCGCTGCAGGTTGCGCTGACACTGACCGCACTGCTGGCCATCTGCGCCTTGTTCGTCACAGGACGCATCCCCCGCGAAGCCGTCGGCGCCTCCAAACAGTCCCCGCCCGAGGCGCAGCCCGCCAAGCCCGACGAACCCCAATAGCACTCCCCACCCACCGTTTGACCGGAGAGTGCATTCTGCCGAGCGGCGGGCTTCGCCTTCCAGGTTTCCATGACTGCGGGCGCCCGGTGGACTCGTTGGCAGCTTCGAACTGCGCGGCCCGGGCTGCCCCACGCCGAGGACGTCCCGCCAGTCCTTCCAGGCGACGGACGCCTGCTGTCCCGGCACGTCGAAACGCTCCTGCGCCTCGCGGGCGCGGTGTGCCTGCCGTTAGAGGTGAGACTCGGTGGTCCGCCAGCGCCATGACGTGACCGCGAGATGGACCCGGCGCGAAAGGGTTTATGGTAATATCCGGCCATGCGCGCCAACCAGTGGTTGGAATCTTTGGCAGTCAACAAGTCGGGCACGTGCCCTGCGCCTCTCGCCAGCACCCCCCGCCWGCCGTGAAACCCTCAGACGCGGCTCATGAGGATTCCATTGCCCGCGCCCGGGCGGCAGGCCGGCAGGCACGAAAATCGTTGCCCCGCAGTGAACAGTCCGTCCTGGCGTTGCCGGAGCGGGACGTCGTCGGAATCCTCGAAGGGCAGCACGCCACCCGCCTCCCGGACTTCATTCCGGTGCGCGTGGGACGGATGCTGGAAACCCCGTTTTCCTTCTACCGCGGGGCCGCGGCGGTCATGGCTCACGACCTCTCCGACTCACGGGTCACCGGCCACATGCTCATTGCCAGCGGCGACGCGCACCTGGCGAACTTCGGTCTTTTCGCCAGTCCCGAACGACATCTGATCTTTGACCTCAACGACTTCGATGAAGCCTACCCCGCACCGTGGGAGTGGGACGTGAAGCGCCTCGCTGCGAGTGTCTGGTTGAACGGGCGGAACAGTTCGCACACGGAGGAACAATGCCGCACGGCAGTGCAGGCCTGCGTGCGCAGCTATCACAAAGCCCTCAGGGTGTTGTACAACCACACCGTGACAGAACGCTACTACTTCCAAATGGACGCGGAATTCCTTGCGGCGCAGCGCACCCCGGCGCACAAACGAATCAAGACTGAGGAGACAAAGGCACGGCAGCGGACGTCCGAGCAGGTGCTCACCAAACTGACGACACGTGATGAAGGAGGCGAACCACGGATCGTCGACCAACCGCCGATCGTCCTGCATCCGCCGGTCATGGATTTCGAAGCGGTCCAGCGCCTTGTCGACCAGTACCGGAGCACCCTTCGCGAGGATACGGCGCTGTTGCTGAGCCAGTACCGTCTCGTGGACTACGCACATCGGATCGTAGGGGTCGGCAGCGTCGGGACCCGCTGTTTGGTGCTGCTGTTTGAAGGTCCCGCGGGCGAGCCGCTGTTTCTGCAAGCCAAGGAAGCTGGAGAATCCGTCCTGGCGACCCACGGCCGTGTGCCCAACCCACCGGAAGGTGTCGCCTCTTCCCTGACCACGCGCGGACAGGGATACCGCGTAGTGGGAGCCCAACGAATCCTCCAGGCGCAATCGGACCCGTTCCTGGGCTGGATCAAGGACGTCACGGGGGACGACGGGCTGCAGCGGGACTTCTATATCCGGCAATTCCGCGACATGAAGGGGTCCTTCACGCTGGCAGAAATGAATGCGGAGGCGACCGCGGAATACGCCAGGCTGTGCGGCTGGCTGCTCGCACGGGCCCACTCCCAAAGCCCCGGCGGCGCCTTCATCCTCGGATATCTGGGACGTAATCCGGTCTTTGACGACGCGATGGCCGATTGGGCCAGAAGCTATGCAGACCAAACGGAAGCCGACTACGAGCAACTGCAGCGGGCGGTTCAATCGGGGCGGCTGCCTGCTGAAACAGGGGTGTAGCGTGGCGACCCATATACCCGGCTGCCGCCTGGCTCCGGAACTGCCACGGTGTTGAACGCAAAGAACAGATCTGTGCATTGTTCGTGATGGGACGGATCCCCCGCGCAGCCGCCGGCGCCTCCAAACAATCCCTCCGCCCGTGGCGCAGCCCGCCCAATCCGACGAACCCCAATAGCACTCCCTGCCTACCGCTCCGGCCGGCGAGTGTATTCTGCCGAGCGGCTGGCTTAGCCTTTCCGGCTTCCATGGCTGCTGCCGGCGCCCGGGAGAGCCGTTGGCAGCTTCGATCTGCGTGGTCCGGGCTGTCCCACGCCGTGGGTTTCTCGCGGGCGGGGCGTGCGTGCAGTTGGAGGTGGGCGCGATTCGGTGGTGGACAGGAGACACTCCGTCGGGCAGGTAGACAGGCCCCTGTCAGAGTCCTGGCGAGGCAGGTACTTTCAGTAGCGACACCCACGGGCACGACGAGATTGCCGGGCTCATTGCTGACTCTGGTCGGGTCTTGACCGACCGCGCGCAGGGGACGATCGTTGGAGTTAAACCCTCGTCCATGGCTGGGACGGCGATGGCCATGAATTTCTGGCTTTCGAGGAAAGCCACTCCAAATTACTCGAGACGTAATTCTGTTGCCCAGAAGGAGAAGCCATGCCTACACAGGAGCGCGTGGGAGTCGAAACCTCAGCGCCTACAACGAACGGATTCACGCTCATCGCGAAAATCAAGCCGGGGCAGGCGGATGCGCTTCGCGAAGCGGTGGTAGCGAATGCAAAGAACCTCGGAGATCCGGAGGGAGCAATCGCCCAGGTCGGCACGGTACATTTTGTGCGCGTGGCGATCCTCCCGGGCGACTACTTCATGTTCACGAGCCACTTCGATGGCGACGCCGAAGCCTATCTCGACGATTTCTTCTCCTTTACTAAGGGCGCGCAGGGATTCGATGCGGTCCTGCGCTACTGCGAGGACTGGCCGGGGCCGAATGATCGTGAGGGGTTTTTTGACTTCTGGAAGTCCCATCAGGTCCCCGAAATTCTCCTGGGTTCGGCCTACCCGGGGGTCACGGTTAAGGAGATCAAAAAGGCGCTGCGCATCCGGCGCAACGTGGAGGCTGTGCTGGAAGACTTCCAGTGAGCGACGGCGAACCCGACGCCCCGGCGGCCGCTGCATGCGCCCATGCACCTGTGCTGGTACGGGCCTATCTCGCACGACAAAGCCCGCATGCTCCCCGCGCCACGCCCATCTGATTTGCATGGGGCGTGTGTTCGAGCCGGGGCTGAGAAGGTCATAACTCTGGATCAATGAGGGGACGGCATTACTGCCGGCGGTGAAGGACGGGTCATGGACGTCATCAATGCACTGCTGAACACATTCGTGGTGGTGCTCATCGCGTCCACGATGTTCGCGGCGGGACTTGGCACCACACTCGGGGCGCTGGGAGCAACGTTTCGCAATGTGAAGCTTGTCCTCCTCGTTCTTGTGGCGAACCTTGTGTTGGTGCCATTGATTGGTTGGGGAACGGCAGCGGTCCTCTCTCTTGGCACGCCGGCCTATGTTGCGCTCGTTCTGCTGGCATGCTCACCGGGCGCTCCGTTTGCCGCGAAGCTGGCCATGATCCAGCGCGGCGATGTAGTCACCGGCGCCTCGCTGCAGGTCCTCTTGGCCGCCCTAGGCAGCTTGACGTTCGCACCGACGGCTAATGCCATCTTCACGGCTGCCCAGCTCGGCGGGGGGATCTCGCTTCCTGTTGGACGCCTGGTCCTGACGGTGGCCGTCTTACAGTTGCTGCCGTTTGCGGTGGGTCTGGCGCTCCGGAACTGGGCGCCGGAGACGGCGACACAGTGGAAAGCGCCCGCGCTAAATGTCTCAAACCTGGCCCTGCTAACGGTGCTCGCCCTGTCCCTGCTCGGCAGTTGGCAGCAGATCACCGCGTTGGTCGGCTCGCTCGCACTACTGGCAGCGCTCCTCTTCAACGTGGTCGCATTTGGGATTGGCACGCTTGTCGCCAGCGGTTCGCTCGTGACCAGAACGACCGCGGGCTTATTAGCCCCCGCACGCAACGCCGGTCCGGTGTTCGCCGCGGTCGGCATCGCTTTCAACAACGACCCAGAGATCCTCGGCGCGCTCACCGGCATTCTCCTTGTCGGACTCGCGGTGGGCGTGGCCGTCGCCGCGTATCTGGCACGGCATCGCCCCGCCCCCGAGACCGGAGGCGAACCGCAGGCGGAGTCCCTGGGTACAGGCTCGACACCCTGACCCGGCGGTTGGCGCCCACGATTCTGACCGGTCCGTGGCCGCTGACGCTACGCAGGGAGAGCAAACGCAATAGCGCATTGTCCCGTGAGTAGGAGGGCATTCATGCTCGAGCTCGACGATATCCAGGGCCTCCTGCTCAGACAAACGCGCATGCCCTGTGGCCGATACAGCTTCCTCACGTTCCGCCGCCCCGACGACGGACGAGGCTTCCTCTCCCGGGTCGTCCACCAGGTCGCCGTTGCTGATCCCGGGAGCGGGGCGTCCGGGTCGTGTGTGTTCCTGGCGCTGACCTGCAACGGGCTGCGCGTACTGGGCATCGACGAAGCAGCGCTCTCGAGCTTTGCTGAACCCTTCCGCGCGGGCATGCCGGCACGTGCCGAACAATTGGGCGATCATGGCGCGAGCCATTCCGATCACTGGGTGGGTGGCCTGGCAAGCCCCGACCTCCATGCGCTGCTGATGCTCGTCGCCACCGACCCCACCGAACGCGCACGGCGCATTGAGGAGCACCAGTCTCTTCTCGCCGCATGCCCGGGCGTCGGCGTCCTTTCCGAGCTGGACGTCGCGCTGCCCGCGTCGGGGCGCGAGCACTTCGGCTATCAGGACGGAATATCCAAGGTTTACGTCGAGGGCACCGGCATCGAGCCACCACCCGGCAACGGTCCCGCCGCTAAACCCGGCGAGTTCGTGCTTGGTTATCCCGACGAAACCGGCTCAGTCCCAACGCTCCCGCAGCCAGAGTGGCTCAGCCGCAACGGCACCTACCTCGCCTACCGGCAGCTGTACCAGGACGTCGCTGCCTTCCGGGAGTTTCTGCGGCAACACGCGTCCGCGCCTGACGAGGAGGAACTGCTGGCCGCGAAGCTGATGGGCCGCTGGCGCAGCGGCGCCCCACTGGTACTGGCGCCCCAACAGGACAACCCGGAACTGGTTGCCGACCCGCAGCGCAATAACAACTTCGACTATGGCCAAATGGACCCCCGCGGACTGGCCTGTCCAATCGGCGCCCACATCCGGCGCGTCAACCCACGAGACACGATCAACAACATGCTGCGCCGGCGACTCATCCGCACGGGACTCCCCTACGGCCCGCCGCTCCCTGAACACAGCCCGGACGACGGTGTAGATCGCGGGCTGGCGATCTTCTTCGGCTGCGCCAACCTGGAACGCCAGTTCGAGTTCGTGCAGAAAGAATGGATCAACGCACCCAAATTCCAGGGACTGGATCATGACAAGGATCCGATCACGGGCGACCACGACGGCACCTACAACATGACCATCCAGAAGAAACCGCTCAAGAAAACACTACGCGGTCTGCCACGGTTCACGACCGTCAAAGGAGGCGCCTACCTCTTCCTGCCAGGCCTGCAGGCGCTCCGCCTGCTCGCCAAGGGCTGATCGCCGGAACGGTCACTCGCCCACAGCTCGCCGGTCCGGTTGCGCCGCGCCGAGCATGCTGCGGCAAGTCGGTCCCGTCGGACCTTGCGTAACCGGGCGGATTTGCCTGACACAATCGCTTGCAGGTGGGGCCAGTTTCAGTTGCTCCACTGGGGCCAGAAATACTTGACACAATCAGTTCCGGCTGCCAACAGGGATAACCCTAAGGATCTGATCCCAAGTCATGCAGTTCCAAGCGCTCCCGGCCATGAAGGAGTGAGCAGCAACACCGCTGTCTAAGCCAAGAGAGGGAGCCGCCAGACCAGACTCCACATGCGGAATCCGGCTCGATCCGACCCACATACGCCCCGATGAGAAGCCCAAAATGTGCACAATGTACACACCCCAATTTCATCGCTTCCAGCGCCCTTAGCCTGCACACCGTATCCCGGCACGGAGGGATACGGCCCTTCTTTGTGCTGACAAAATTCGTCTCCCTTGAAATCGGGATGATCACCATGATCACGGGGATTTGTCGGGGGCGGAGACATGTAATCCCTGTCAGGCGACTACTGGGACTAACGGGGTGCTTGCGACAGCCTTCAGGGTGAACCCCTCGGTTTCTGCCTGGTCGCGGGTGATGCCCGTGCCGGCGGCGAGTAGTTTGCGGGCGGCCATATGGTCCGCTGGCACGTTGACCGATTCCACAGCCGTGAGGACGCCGTCCCTGAAGCAGAGGACGGAGAACTTAGCTGCCGCCTGATCACCCAGGACCAGCGTGTCGTCATCGGGTCGTGCGAGCCCTGCCATCTGCAGCCGGTATGGGCCCTGTGTGGACCAGAACCAAGGCAGCTCCGTGTACGGGTGGTTAGCCCCTAGGACCGTGCGGGCGGCATGACGGGCCTGATCGGTGGCATTCTGGACCGACTCCAGACGCAGACGGACCTGGGCGTGTGGGCTGGGGAAACTGGCGCAGTCGCCGATCGCCAGAACGGCAGGGTCCGCTGTGCGCAGCGTTTCATCGACAACGATGCCGTTGCTGGTCTCGAGGCCTGCGTCCGAGGCCAGGGTGTCGTTGGGCTGAACGCCGATGCCCACGAGGACCAGATCAGCAGGATAGGAAGCCCCTGTGGTGGACACTGCGGCTCCGACGCGGCCATCCGCGCCGGGCTCGAAGCGGTCAATGCCTTCGCCGAGGCGCAGGTCGACGCCTTGTGAACGGTGGGCGGCTGCGAACCACTCGCCCATGACGGGGGTCAGTGCACGTCCCATCGGGCGAGGCGCGAATTCCAGTACGGTCACGCTGCATCCGTGGGCCAGGGCGGCGGCGGCGAATTCCAGTCCGATGAATCCGGCACCGATGATGACGATATTGCGGGCGGTGGGCAGCGCCGTGTGCAGCGCTTCTGCATCTGTCAGGGTTTTCAGTCCATGGATGCCGCACAGGGATGCGCCCGGGCAGCTCAGCATCCGGTTTCGGGCACCGGTCGCGAAAACGAGGTGGTCGTAATCGAGTGAACCTTTGGTGAGCTTGACCTTCCGTTCCGCCCGGTCGATGGCGAGTGCCTGGGCGCCTTCATGGAGTGTGACGTTCTTGTCCACGAAAAAGGAAGCTCCGCGCAGCGGCAAGGGAGCCGGCTCCTGGCCCGGGGCCAGGTAGTCCTTGGACAGCGGCGGGCGCTGGTAGGGCAGTCCGGATTCCTCGGCGATCACATGGATCTCACCCCCGTACCCCTCGGTCCGCAATGTATCGGCGACCTGTAGGCCGGCCTGTCCGCCGCCAATGATGACAACGCTCATGTCATTGCCCCGCTTCTAGAGTTGGCCGGCAGGGATGTCGACGACAATCCCTGTGAGTTCTGCGTCGATTTTGATCTGGCAGCCCAGCCGTGAGCTGTCCATCCGCTCCGCGGTGGCGCAGTCGAGCATTTCGTCTTCGTCGTCGCTGATCTCGGGCAACGCCTCGGCATATTCCGGCCGCACGTAGACGTGGCATGTGGCGCACATGGCCTGCCCTCCGCACTCGCCGATGATGCCGTCAATGCCGTTGCTGACGGCGGCGCGCATCAGTGTTGTGCCTTCCTCGACCTGGAGGGTTTGCTGGGTGCCGTTTGGCTGGGTGTAGGTGACGGTGGGCATCGTTGCTCCTTGTATTCGGGGGTGCTCTTAGTTCCAGGTGACGGGAAGGCTGGTCAGGCCGCGGAAGACCCAGCCGTCCCAGCTCTCATTCCGCCGCTCGTCTACACGAAGCCCTGGGAAGCGCTTGTAGGCCATCGGTACGGCAATCTGACCGATGGAGGTCTTTGCGGCCCAGTGCCCGGCGCAGAGGTGGACGCCGCTGCCGAAAGCGAGGTGGGGGCGCTTTGGCCGATGGATATCAAAGTCTGCTGCAGAGGCGCCGAAGTGGGCGGCGTCGTGGTTGGCGGATGCAACGACCACGCCGATCCCGGCGCCGGCGGGGATCCGGACCCCTTCGAGGACGGTTTCCCGGGTCGTTTGGCGCGGGTACATGCCGATCGGTGATTGCCACCTGACGGCTTCGTCAAACACGGACGCCCACAACGAGGGGTCGGCGAGGACCTGCGCCCGCTGTTCGTGGTGGCTGCTGAGGGCCCAGACCATGTTGGTGACCATGTGTTGGGGCTCGTTCATTCCGCCGGAGATGGTCAGCTTGACATTCGCTGCAACGTTGGATGTTGGCAGCCCGCTATTTGCGAACGCGGACACCATCGAGGCATCCGGATTCTGCCGGTAGTAGGGGATCAGTTCCTTGAGTAGAGCGTCGGCCTCCGCGGTCGAAGCGTCACACCGGTCCCAGATCGACTGATCGTCCAGGACGTTGCCCATGCCCGCGATGAAGTCGTGGGACCAGCGGCGAACCTGTTCCACTGATACATCCTTCAGCCCCAGCAGGTCGATGAGGTTCTGCGAGGCCACGGGTGCGGCATAGTCCCGGTTCAGGTCTGCCTCCTCTGGGCCAAGCTCGGCGACATTCTCAAGGTAGGTTTCGGCGTTGCGCTCAAAGACGGGGCCCCAGACTTCCTTGAGGGACTTGGGACGAAGCACAGGATTTACCGGTGCCCGGTCTACTGAATGCTCCGGATCATCCTTGCGCAGCATCGGCTGGGCACCGATGGCCCGGGTCATCGTGGCACCGGAAACGTTGGCGCTGAAGGTCTCCTGATCCTGTTCCACCGTGTGGCAGCCGGCGTAGTTGGTGACGAGGAACTTGTTAAGCTGCGGAACCCAGGCGACCGGCGACTCTGCCCGCAGCCGGGCGTAGGTCGGGTAGGGATCCGATGCAAGTTCAGCCACGTCAACCCAGTCAGCCACGGCGTAGTCGGCGGCGTCCTGCGAAGCGGTGGTGCGAGCTTGATCGCTGCTGCCGGGCACCGAGGCCGCGTCATCGCTTCGGGTCTCCGAGTTCCCGTGGTAGGGGCACTGTGCGGCTTGTGTCGTCATTGTTGTCTTACTCCTACTGGCACGTCGTTGTGTAGCCGGTCCTACTGGCACTTCCTTGTGTAATCAGTGTCACAGGCAATCTTTCTCTAGTAAACTGCGAATATCAGTAGAAGTATTTCGATTCTTTAGGAGAAGTGATATTCGTGCCGAAATTCACGTTTCGTCAGCTCGAACTCTTCGCCGCACTGCCGGAACACACCACCCTGGGATCCGCGGCGCAACAGCTCCACATCTCCGAATCCGCGCTCTCGCATGCCATCAGCGAGCTGGAGGCAGCGTTGGGGGAACAACTGTGCATCCGGAGGAAGGCCCGGGGCATGCACCTGACGCCGACTGGGCGCCACTTCGCGAAGCGGGCCGGGGAACTGCTTCGCGAGGCCAGCGCACTGGCAGACGGATTGGGTGAGATCCGCGGCGAGCTGAAGGGGCCGATGTCGCTGGGCTGCTATACGGGCCTGGCAAGCAACGTCCTGCCCGCCGTGCTTGAAGGCATGGCAAGCCTGCACCCCAAAGTCGAAATCAGCATCACGGTAGGAGACCACGCCGACCTGTTGCCGGCACTTGAAGATGGAACCCTGGACACGGCCATCGTCTACGACATTAGCTTGCCAGCGGACGTGGAGCGCAGGGTGATCTACAAGACTGAAGTCATGGCCGTTCTGGGGGCCAACGATTCACTTGCTGAAGAAGACGACGTGGATCTCGCTGATCTGGCGACCAAGCCACTCATCATGCTCAACACGGCCCCCAGCACGGAATATACGCAGTTGATGTTCGCTCAGCGTGGGCTCAAGCCAAACGTGGGTGCAGTAGTCCCGCAAATCGATCTTGTCCGGGCGATGGTCGGGCGGGGGCTCGGCTACAGCCTCTTGATGTCGCGGCCCAATCAAATCCCGGTTTCCAGCGAGGGCAAGGGACTCGTGACCCGGCACCTTCGCCCCCGCGCCGGCCAGACCTCCGTCGTTGCGGTCTGGCCAAAGGAAACGATGCTGACTGCGCGGGCACTGGCTGTCATCCAATATGCAGTCGAGGTCCTGGACGCCATTGAACCCGAATAGCGACCGCCGGGCGCAAGAAGACTCAAGACCGATGGTCGGCGCCCGCCCCATTCCTGGACGGTTTCAGGCTGCGTTGCGTGCTGGCTCTCGAGTGGACGCCTGGATAATGACCACGTGGTTCCGGAAGCAGGAACGCTCTCTTACCAGGCGGACCGCTCCCGGGATTCCCCGAACGGCACTTCTTCACTGAGTTCTAGAACGTACCGGCCTGCGTGCTGGCGGGTGACCAAAATGCCGGCGGGCCGGCGGCTCAGAGCCACTTCGACGAGCGACGACTCAGCCTCGTTCAGTAACTTGTCGACAAGTTTTGGGTCAGCAGTGGACACCTCGCGCCGCTCTTCCGAATATTCCGGGAGGGAAGGGCTTTGGTCGTGTACCGCGGATCTGGTCGGAGTCGGGTTGGGGAGTAACGTCAGATGGGACATAGTGTGACGCCATCCCCGCGCAGGAACAGCCGGCGGTCAGCCGTTCCGTTCTCGATCACCCAAATCAGATGCCCGCGGTCTCCGACCGCGTCTACCCATCCGGCGTACTGGAGATCCCCCAGACACACCTCGACGCCGTCGCCTGGGCTCAGGTATTCCCATTGGTGGATGGGCCGCTGGGTGGGCCGTGGCTGAAGCGTGACTCCAGCATTCATCGCATACTCACTTTTTGTCCCTCCGGTTCCTTGTGAGTGGGTTGGATGCGGCGGCCGCACGTTTTGCACGTGCGGCCGCCGCAGGTGATGGAAAGGAAGCGTCAGATGATGGCGGCCTTCAGTTCTTTGGCGGCCAGGCTGGGATCCGCGGCTCCGTAGATTGAGCCGCCCGCTACGGCCACGTCCGCCCCTGCCCGCTGGACAGCGTTGATCGTCGAGAGGTTTACTCCTCCGGCTACTGAGAAGGGGACGCGCGCTTCTTCGCCGGCGGCCAGGAGCCCCTTGAGGTCATAGCCGGGCTGTGACTGCTCATCAAGGCCGGCGTGGAATTCCACGAACTTGGCGCCAAGGGCGCGCGCTTGCTTGGCGCGGGAGACTTTATTGGATACCCCAATGAGGTCCACAACGATGCCTTTGCCGTGCGCACGGGCGGCTTTCACGGCGCCGGCGATGGTCGAGTCGTCTGCACTGCCCAAGACTGATACCAGGTCGGCGCCGGCTTTGAAGGCGATGTCGGCCTCCAATTCTCCGGCGTCCATGGTCTTCATGTCAGCGAAAACGATTTTGTCGGGGTGGGCATTCTTGATGGCGGTGACAGCGGAGAGGCCTGCAGCCTTTATCAGGGGTGTTCCGAGTTCGATGATGTCCACGTATTCGGCTACTTTGGCGGCCAATTCGAGGGCGTCTTCGACGGTGAGGAGGTCCATTGCAACTTGGAGTTTCATGATCGGCTCTTTCTTTAGGAAATGTTGGGCAAAAGGAATTCAGGGGTGAGTTGTTGACCGGTGTTTCCGCTGGATCAGTCGTCGCCTCCGTCGTCGCCATCATGAGTCCTGCTATTCGAGATTGGCGTGCCGGGTCCAGAGCTGTTCGGCAGAAATGCTGGTTTCCTCCCAGAGGGCTTGGAACACCGCTTCGGTGGCGAGGAATAGCACCTGTTCGAAGAGGCTTCCGGAATATTGCCGAGACGCACCCGATTGGTGGTCGGTTTTCTGCGGGGCCGGGATAACAACGAGCATGTCGGATACTGCAGCCAGTGGGGAGTTTGTGTTGGCAGTGAATGCGGCCACCTTTGCACCGGCCTTTGCCGCAGTTTCTGCCGCCTTCACCACGCTTGAGGTAGTTCCGGATCCAGAGGCCACCACCAGCAGATCCCCGGCGCGGATTGCAGGAGTGGTGGTGTCCCCTGCGATGTGGACCGTGAGGCCGAGATGCATCAGCCGCATAGCGGCCATCCTGAGAACCAGTCCACTGCGGCCTGCCCCTGCGACGAACACCCGGTTAACGGTGGTGAGATGGGTGGCCAGGTGGGCAAGTTCCTGTTCATTGATGCAGTCTGCCGTCTCTCCAACCTCGCCCCGGATCAGAGTGAAGCTGTGGCCGATGGCGCCCGCGGTTTTTTGGCTGACAGGTGTTGCTGTTGGCATGGTTCCCAATGTCTCTCCTTTGACGGGGTGAGCCGTATTTAGCCAGCCGTTGAGTCGCTGGATGTTTTATCCTCGATACGTCCCGGCGCCCATCACCCATTACGGCGGGCCGAACCTGTCGGAAGCCGGTAGCGGTGCCGCCTACGGTGATATCGTCTGCCGTTCAAGGGCAAACCGGGCATATTCTTCCAACAGCACGGGATCATCCACCGACCCGAGATCCGCGACCGTTTCCAGCCGCGCTCCTTGCAGAAGCCGCTTGATGGGGACTTCCAGCTTCTTTCCGGTGCGGGTATGCGGAATTCCGGGCATGAAGACAATCTCGTCGGGCAGGTATCGGACGGAGAGGTTCTCACGGATTGATCTTGTGATCGCCTCTTGGGTCACGTCCGGGTTGGCGCCGTCGGCTAGGTGGACGAACAGCGGCATGTAGTAGTCAGTGCCCAGTTCGGCACCGACAACCAGGGCCTCGGCGACTTCCGGCAGCGATTCGACCACCGTGTAGATGTCTGCCGAACCGAGCCGCAGCCCGTTGCGGTTGAGGGTCGAGTCGGAACGGCCGTGGATGAGGATGCCCCGGTGCGTKAACTCGATGTAGTCCCCGTGCCGCCACACGCCCGGGTACATCGCAAAGTAGCTCTCGTGGTATCTGCTGCCATCGTCTCCCCAGAAGCTCAGCGGCATCGAGGGCATTGCCTTGGTCACCACCAGTTCGCCCTTGCCCCGGGTGGGATTGCCGGCTTCATCCCAGGACTCCACGCGCACCCCGAGGGCCGGAGCCTGGATGTAGCCGACATGGACCGGCAGTGTCGGGGATCCTCCCACGAAGATGGAGGCGATGTCGGTGCCACCACTCATCGAACTCAACCAGATGTCGCCTACATTGCCGTAGACCCAGCGATAGCCGTCGGCCGAGAGCGGCGATCCGGTGACCTGAAGGGATTTCAGGGCGCCCAGGTCGTGGTCGCGCATCGGTAGCAGTGCGGCCTTCGCGCAGGAATGGACAAATCCCGCACCGACACCGAGGACTGCGACCTGCTCGGCTGCGGCAATCTGCCACACCCGGTCGATCGACGGGAAGGTGGGGTTTCCGTCGACGAGTACCGCCGTCGCCCCCACGCCCAGTGCGGAGACGAGTGCGTTCCACAGCACCCAGCTCGTCGAGGCCACGTTGAGGTAACGGTCCCCGGGCCGCAGGTCGGAGTGGATGAGGAGCATTTTCATTTCCTCAAGCAGCGCCCCGCCGTGGCCATGCACAATGCCCTTGGGAATGCCCGTTGTCCCGGAGGAGAACAGGACCCACAGGGGGTGGCTGAACTCGACGTCGTCAAAGACGAGCTCCGCCGATTCGGCCACGGCCTGTGCCCAGTCCACGGCCGGAACCCGGGTTGGGACACTCGGGACAGATGTATGCCGCCCCACCCAGATGATGTGCTCGAGGGTGGGAAGTTGAGCGAAGATCTCCCCCAGCTCCCCACGGCGGTCCCGGTCTTTCCCGCCGAGCCGGTAGCCCGGCGCGGCGATCACGACCTTTGGACCGAGCTGGGCGAACCGCGAAACGATCGCACCCGGGCCGAACTCAGGGGCGCAGACGGACCAAATAGCACCGATAGTGGCAGTGGCGAGCAGCCCGACGACGGCTTCGGCAACATTCGGAAGGATTCCGACGACCCGGTCCCCGTGGCCCACCCCGCGGTCCCGAAGGTGCGCGGCGAGGGATGCCACCTCGCGCCTCAGCGCGTCCCAGGTGACCTCTTCGCGCGTCCCGTCCTCGGCGATGCCCACCAGCGCAATTCCTTCGTGGCCCTGCAGCAGGTGCCGGGCGAAATTGAGKGTGCGTCCCGGAAACCACCGCGTGTGCGGCATGGCGTCAGTGGTGCAGACCGGTCCTGCCGTACCGCCGAACTCGACTCCCGCAAACCGGGCAAAGAGTTCCCAGAACTGTTCCGGCTCATCCACCGACCACTGCCAGAGCTCGTCGTAGCCTGCACTGACATCAATGCCTTGCCGGCCCAGGAAGGCGGCGAATTGCCCGATGCCGGTCTCCGCGCTGCGTTCGAGGTCGGGCTCCCAGATCACTTCGCCGTCTGCGGCGTGGGCGTTGAGGATCATGCGCTCTCCAAGGGCCGGGAAGCTTCCCTGCGTCGCTCGGCGATCTGGGATGCTGTGAGGGGCTCGGTTCCGATCAACACAAAAAGGACCCGGGCCGTGCGGTCGGTGCGATTGGACCACGCGTGGCTGGTGGCGCGTTGCACGGCCACGTCGCCGGCGCGCATGGTTGCCTCACCCTCGTCGACCAGCAGCGTGATCTCGCCCTCGAGCACGACAGCGTAGTCCAGCGAGTCGGTGCGATGGAACCAGAAGTGCTTGGAGCCGCTGTGCTCGGCGCCTGCTTCGGCCTCGTCGTGCCCGTCGAGCTCGCTAAAGATCACCGAACCCGCCTCGTCCGGATAGACGGCGTCCGGCGGGAAGTCTGCAATGCGCAGGATCGTCTCGCCGGCAGCGGGGAAGCTGGGAATCTCGGAGTCGGCCGCGGCCGGGTCCGCGTCGGTGACGTGGTCGATGCGTCCGGCCGCGGTCAGCCAGGGCACGGTGGCACCGAATCCCGGAATCACTTCCGAGGACCAGTGGTTGGGCGCGGCACCGTCCGAGAGGATGATGGCGCGTCCCTGGTCGTCGTGCCCGGTGACGATGCGGCGTACTGGGGGGCGGGTCATCAGACCACCCATTCTTCGTGCGGGTAGGTGCGCGGCTCGGGCCACCAGGGAGCCTTCTGGCGTTCGGTGGAGATCGGTGTGCGCAACGTGCCGACGCCTTCGAGCTCGAGTTCAATGACGTCGCCGGGCTTCAGGAACTTTCCGATTTCAACGCCGGCGCCGAAGCCCATCGTGCCCGATCCGATGAGGTCGCCCGGCTGCAGGCGGTCGGAGATCGAGACGTAGGCCAGCAGCTCTGCGGGGGTGTAGACAAAGTCCTCGACCTTGGTGTCGGAGAGCACCTCCCCGTTGACGCGGACCTGGCCGCGCAGTCCCTCGATGGAATCGATTTCGTCCATGGTGGTGACCCAGGGGCCAATGCCGTAGCCGAAGTCCTTGCACTTCTGCGGGCCCATGCCGATCGCCATTTCCGCGCCTTGGATATCGCGTGCGCTGAAGTCGTTGAAGACGGTGATGCCAAAGAGGTGGTCCAGCGCCGTGTCCGGGGTCAGGTCGCTTCCGGACTTGCCCACGACGTAGCCGACCTCGAGTTCCCAGTCGAGGGCTTCGGTGAAGTCGGGGTAGGGCAGAACCTGGTTGTGGCCATAGGACATGGCCGTAGTGCCCTTGAAATACCCCGGACGCTCGTAGATCGACCTTGCCGGCTGTGCCTTGGCGACAATGCGGTGGAAGTTCTGGATGTGCTGCTCGAAGGTCAGCCCGTCGCGAATGACCGGGGCGTCGACCGCCGCCCGCCACGAGACCTCATCGATGGCAAGCGAAGCGTCGTCGGCCGCGGCAAGCGCAGCGTGTGCGGCGTCCAGGAATACGGCGCCTCCGCCGATTCCCGCCGCCAGGCTTCCGGGAAGCACCGCCAGGGCGAGAGCCCGGGCGCGCTCGGGCTCGGCAGCCTTGCGCTGCAGCGTCAAGGCATAGGCGCGGGCAAGGTCAATAACCCGGCCCTGCTCCGGCT
>NZ_JBFTZL010000052.1:0-20604 GCF_056406825.1 Arthrobacter sp. P1_A5
CCGCGTTCTACGCCGCGTGCCGGCAGCTCACGGAGGCTCTTTGGCCCACCATGACCGCGCCGCTGCTGGCGCGGTCCGACGCGCGGGCCCTCGCCGCCCGGGCGGGGGCCGACGCGGCGTGGGAGGCCATGATCGAACATCCCATCGGACAGGCGATCCGCCGGGAGCTGGGCAGCGACCTGGTCCGCGGTGTGGTCCTGACGGATGCGCTGATCGGTACCTTCGCCCGGGCTGACGATGAGGACCTGCAGCAAAACATCTGCTTCCTCTACCACCTGATCGGCGGCGGGACGGGGGACTGGGACGTACCGGTCGGCGGCATGGGCGCGGTCTCCGGCGAGTTGGAGCGGGCCGCGCGCGACGCCGGTGCGACCATCCTGACCTCCGCGGAAGTCACCGCCGTCCGGCCCGGCGGYGCCGTGGGCTACCGCCACGGCGGGCAGGACCACTCGGCAACTGCCCGGTGGGTGCTGTCCAATGTGGCGCCGGTGGTCCTCGACCGGCTGCGCGGCCTGCCTGCCGCCGGCTTGTCAGCCATCGCCCCGGCCATTTCAGCGGTCGCCGCCACCAACCCGAACCACCGCCGCGAGGGCGCGCAGGTCAAGGTCAACCTGCTGCTCAAACGCCTCCCCCGGCTGCTGGACGGTTCCGTGAGCCCCGAGGCCGCGTTCGGCGGGACGTTCCACATCAACGAGACCTGGTCCCAGCTCGACGCCGCCTACAGCACCGCCGCGGCCGGATCCGTGCCCTCGCCGCTGCCGTGCGAAATCTACTGCCACTCGCTGACCGACCCCAGCATCCTGTCCCCGGAGCTGCAGGCCGCCGGCGCCCAGACGCTGACCGTCTTTGGCCTGCACGTCCCGGACCGGCTGGTCACGGCGGAGAACAATGAGGACCGCCGCGCCGAACTGCAGGCGGCCGTCCTGGCCTCCCTGAACTCCGTCCTGGCCGAGCCCGTCGAGGATCTGCTCCTGACCGGTCCGGACGGGCGGCCCTGCATCGAAACCAAGACCACCCTGGACATTGAACGCGCCGTCGGGATGCCCCGCGGCAATATCTTCCACGGCGGCCTCGACTGGCCGTTCGTGGAGGACGGCGAACCGCTGGACACACCGGCGCGCCGCTGGGGCGTGTCCACGGACGATCCGCAGATCCTGCTCTGCGGCTCCGGTGCCCGCCGCGGCGGCGCCGTCAGTGCGATCGGCGGACACAACGCCGCCATGGCCGTGCTGGAATCGGAACAACCGCTGAGCCATGGGTGAACCAGTGCAATGGGTGAAACAGTGCAATGGATGAGCCGGCGCTATGGGGTGAACCGGACCGTGGGGACACGCGCATGAACGCCTCCCAGCGGGGCGCGGACCCGGCCGGGGGCAGCTGGAGCCCGCGGCTGGCCCTGCTGGTGGCCGCGACGTTCTTCATGGAATTCCTCGACGGGACCGTCCTGACCACCGCCATACCCAGTATCGCCGCCGATTTCGCGGTGCCTGCCGCCGACGTGAACATCACCATGACCGCCTACCTGATGACGGTGGCGATGGGCATCCCGCTCAGCGGCTGGCTCGCGGAGCGGCTCGGTGCCCGCCGGGTGTTCTGCCTCGCCATCGCCATCTTCACGGCCGCGTCACTGCTCTGCGCGCTCAGCCAGGACCTGACCATGCTCACGCTGAGCCGTGTCCTGCAGGGTGCCGGCGGCGCCATGATGGTCCCGGTGGGCACGCTGGTGGTGCTCCGCGGCACCCCGAAGAAGGATCTGCTGCGCGCGACGGCCTACCTCGTGTGGCCCGGGCTGCTGGCCCCGGTCCTCGCCCCGCTGGTGGGCGGAGCGCTGACGACCTACCTGTCCTGGCACTGGATCTTCCTGGTCAACCTCCCCCTGGGCCTGGCGGCCTTCCTGGCCGCGCTGCGCCTGGTACCCCCAGTCCGCGGCGACAGCACGCGGCGCCTGGACTGGCTCGGACTGGTCCTGACCACGCTCGGGGTGGGATCCCTGCTGGTTGGCCTGGAATTGATGGGCGGCCGGGACGCCGGACTGCTGGCGGTCGCGGCGATCGCTGCGGGCCTGCTGTTCCTGGCCGCCGCCGCGGCCTGGATGCGGCGGACCAGCACGCCGCTGTTCAATCTGTCTGTCTTCGGCACGCGGACGTTCCGCGCGACGGCGACGGGAGGCTTCGTGTACCGCCTGACCATCAGCGCGGTGCCGTTCCTGCTGCCGCTGATGTTCCAGGTCGGTTTCGGCTGGGACCCGCTGCGCGCCGGGGCGATGGTGTCGGCCGTGTTCGTGGGGAACATCGGGATCAAGCCCGCCACGACGCCCCTGATCCGGCGTTTCGGGTTCAAGCCCGTCCTGGTGTTCGCGTCTCTGGCCTCCGCAGCCACTTTTGCGCTGTGCGCGCTGCTCGACGCCGGCACGCCGGAACCGCTGATTGTCGCGGTGCTCGTGGCCAGCGGGGCGTTCCGCTCGATCGGATTCTCGGCGTACGCGTCCGTGCAGTACGCCGACGTCGTCCCGGCCCAGCTGCCGTCCGCCAACGCAGTCTCCGCGACGCTCGTGCAGCTCGCCACCGCGGCCGGGATCGCGGTCGGGGCACTCCTGTTGCGGGTCTTCGAGGCAGGCAGCCGCGCGGGATCCACGGGGGTCGCCGGTGATCCGGCGGCGCCGTACCGGGCGGCGTTCCTGGCCATCGCGGTCCTGATGCTCCTGAGCACCCTGGACAGCCTGGCGCTCCCCCGCCACGCCGGTGCGGAGGTCAGCCGGCCTGGCCCAGCACCAGCGGCAGAACGGCGCCGGCGCCCGCGAGCCTGAGGGCCCGCCCGGAGACGGTCAGGGTCCAGCGGCTGTCCACGAGGTCGTCCACCAGCATGACGCTCTGGCCACGGATTCCGGCCAGGGCCTCCTCCAGCTCCGGTCCCACCACCAGGCGGTCCCAGACGCCGGCGAGCCGGTAGGCGCTGTTCCCGCCGCGGCCGCCGGTGGGTCCGCCGTGGTTGAGCTGCAACTGGCCCAGATATGGGATGCGGCCGATCTCCGAGATCCCGCGGGCCAGGGAATCCACCAGCAACGGCTTCCCGCGGGAGGGCAGGCTGATGATCGCGGCAGGCCGGCCGGCCCCGCTCCAGCCAGCGGTCCGGGCATCTCCGGTGCCCCACTCCCGGAGCACCTGGACGCAGGCCTGCAGCATACCCGGGTCCACGGGCCGGTCGGGCGCACCGGCGGCGAAGGCCTCCCGCAGGGCCCCGCCCCAGCCAAGGTCCGTCAGACGCGCCAGCACCCGGCCGTCCGCGAGGGCCTCATCCGGCTTGATCTTGCCCTTGACCGGCACGCCAAGGCGGTCCATGCCGCTGGGCCACTGCAGCCGCGGTTCCAGGGCGACGCCGGCCCGGCGCAGGGTCTGCCCGGCGGTCTCCGTGGCGTCCTCGGCGATGTCGGCGCGGAACCAGCGGCCCGCGCAGTTGTCGCAGCGGCCGCAGGCGCGGGCCGTTTCATCGTCCAGCACCGAGGTGATGTATTCCATCCGGCAGCCGGCCGTGTCCTGGTAGATGACCATCGAGTCCTGTTCATCCACCCGGGCCTCGGCGATCCGGCCGTACCGCTCGGCGTCGTAGTTCCACGGCTGTCCCGTGGAACGCCAGCCGCCGCCGACGCGTTCGACGGCGCCGTCCACTGCCAGGACTTTCAGCAGCAGCTCCAGCGGGGTGCGGCGGAGGTCCACCCGGGCCTCGAGTGCCACCGTGGACACCGCCGTGCCTGCCTCGGCGAGGGCCGTCAGGACCGCGGCAGCCTTCTCCTCGGACGGCATGGACGCCGTGGCGAAGTACTGCCAGATGTCGCGGTCCTCGGATCCCGGCAGCAGCAGGACGTCGGCGTTCGCCGCACCACGGCCGGCACGGCCCACCTGCTGGTAGTAGGCCACCGGCGACGACGGCGCGCCCAGGTGCACGACGAAGCCGAGGTCCGGCTTGTCGAAACCCATGCCGAGGGCGGAGGTGGCCACGAGCGCCTTGACCTGGTTGTCCTTCAGGAGCTGCTCGGCGCGTTCCCGGTCCGCGGGGTCGGTGCGGCCGGTGTAGGCGAGGACCTCGTGCCCCGCCTCGGCCAGGAGSCGGGCGGTGTCCTCGGCSGCGGACACGGTGAGGGTGTAGATGATGCCGCTGCCCTGCAGRTCCTGCAGGTGGGTCAGCAGCCAGCCGAGGCGTTCGCGGGAATCGGGCAGGGTCAGGACACCGAGCCGGAGCGAATCCCGGCCCAGGGCGCCACGGATGGTGAGCACGTCCTTGCCGAGCTGTTCCTCGATGTCATGCACCACCCGGGAGTTGGCCGTGGCGGTGGTGGCGAGCACCGGGACCGTGTCCGGGAGCTGCGTGATGAGGTCCGCGATGCGCCGGTAGTCGGGGCGGAAGTCGTGGCCCCAGTCCGAGATGCAGTGGGCCTCGTCAATCACCAGCAGCCCGGTCCGGCGGACGAGCTCGGGCAGCTGGTTTTCCCGGAAGGACGGGTTGGTGAGTCGTTCCGGCGAGACCAGCAGGACGTCCACTTCATCGGCAGCGAGCTGCTCGCGGATAGTGTCCCAGTCCAGCTGGTTTGCGGAGTTGATCGCCACCGCCCGCACCCCGGCCCGCGCCGCGGCCGCGACCTGGTCCCGCATGAGGGCCAGGAGCGGGGACACGATCAGGGTGGGCCCGGCGCCGCGGCGGCGCAACAGCAGGGAGGCGACAAAGTACACGGCCGACTTCCCCCAGCCGGTGCGCTGGACCACCAGGGCCCGCCTGCCGCCGTCGACCAGGGCCTCAATGGCCTCGAACTGGCCGTCATGGAACTCGGCTTCAGGATGGCCCACGAGCTCCCGCAGTACACTCTGGGCCTGTTCCCGGGTAGAGGATGTGGTGCCGGCTAGGGCAGTGCTGGAAAGGGCGTTCTGGTTACTGGCCATTGCTTCAGTATCCCAGCCCCCTCCGACAGCCACGAAGCCGGTACCCGCTATGTGCACAATCCAGGCGTGTTGACGAGGGTGCGGACAGTCCGGCGCTTCAGGGCCGCAACGTAAGATAAGACGCGTGAATACGGATAAGACAAAGACCTTTGACCTCTCGACCTCGTTCAAGGCCTACGACGTGCGCGGAATCGTGGGGCAATCCATCACCGCGGAGATCGTCGAAGCCGTCGGTGCCGCCTTCGTCGACGTCCTGGAACTCACAGGGCAGACCGTGCTGGTGGGCGGGGACATGCGCCCCTCTTCCCCCGAGTTCGCCAAAGCCTTCGCGAACGGCGCAGCCACCCGCGGCGCCAACGTCCAGCTGCTGGACCTGATCTCCACCGACGAGCTCTACTACGCGTGCGGGGCCCTCAACGCCGCCGGCGCCACGTTCACCGCGAGCCACAACCCGGCCGAATACAACGGCATCAAGATGGCCAAGGCCGGCGCCGTGCCGATCTCCTCCGAAACCGGGCTCATGGAAATCCAGGCCCGCGCCGAGGAATACCTCAACGCTGGCGCCATCCCCGCGGCCGGCAGCACTGGCCTGATTGGCGTGCAGGACGTCCTCAAGGGCTACGCGGAGTACCTGCGGTCCCTGGTGGACCTGCGCGGTTCCCGGCCGCTGAAAGTTGTGGTGGATGCCGGCAACGGCATGGCCGGTCTCACCACCCCGGCCGTGCTTGGCGATGCCCTGCTGCCCAAACTTCCGCTGGAGATCGTGCCGCTGTACTTCGAGCTCGACGGATCCTTCCCGAACCACCCGGCCAACCCGCTGGAGCCGGAAAACCTCCGCGACCTGCAGGCCGCCGTCGTCGAACACGGCGCGGACATCGGCCTGGCCTTCGACGGCGACGCCGACCGCTGCTTCGTGATCGACGAGAAGGGCGAGCCTGTCTCGCCGTCGGCCATCACCGGCATGGTGGCCCGCCGCGAAATCGCCCGCGCCCAGGGCCTCGGTGAAGACACGCCCACCGTCATCCACAACCTGCTGACCTCCCGCGCGGTTCCCGAACTCGTTGAACGCCACGGCGGCCGGCCCGTCCGCACGCGCGTGGGGCACTCCTTCATCAAGGCCGTCATGGCCGCGGAAGGGGCCATCTTCGGCGGGGAACACTCGGCCCACTTCTACTTCCGCGACTTCTGGAATGCGGACACCGGCATGCTGGCCGCCATGCACGTCCTCGCCGCCCTGGGCGAACAGGAGGGCCCGCTCTCCGAACTCGGCCGCGAATACGAGCCGTACCGGTCATCCGGTGAGATCAACTCGGAAATCGAGGACAAGGCCGCCGCGGTCGAGCGGGTCCGCGAGGACTTCCACAACGAGGACGTCGAGGTCGACTACCTCGACGGCAGCACCTTCATCGCCACCGACGGCAGCTACTGGTTCAACCTGCGCCCGTCCAACACCGAACCGTTCCTGCGCCTCAACGTTGAAGCCACGGACGCCGCCACCATGGAACGCGTCCGCGACCGCGTCCTGGCGCTGGTCCGGGGCTAGCGGTGGCAGTACACCCGGAAGAATCCGCCAACACCGGATCCTGGCGCGAATCCGTGCCGGACGCCAGCGCCACGGACCTGGAGAACCTGCTCGGCACCGGCGTCGGTGCCGCGCAGGAGCAGCTGGAACGCAACGGCGGCTTCCTGCCCTTCGCCCTGGTGGTGCAGAACGACGGCGAAGTCCGGCTGGTGGCCGTCACACCCGCGGACGCGAGCGACGGATCGGACGCCGACTTCGACGCGGACGCCATGATCCGGGACCTCCACGAGCTGCTCCGGCAGCACCGGGAGGAGTTCCGGGCCGCCGCCGTCGTCTGCGACATCACGCTGCTCGAGGAAGACTCGGACGCCATCCACGTCGCGGCAGAGCACCAGGACGGCTCCCTGTTCGCCGCCGTACTGCCCTACGCCGCGAACGCCGGGACGCACGAACTCGAGTTCGGCCAGCTGGCCGCCGATACCAACGAGCCCGCCGTCTGGGTGGACTAGACCGCCCTTAGGCTGGGGATATGAAGATCAATGCGTTCGCCGATGTGAGCCTTCGCGCTTTGCTGGTGCTCGCGGCCGTTCCGGACGGCGGGCTCCTGACCACCCAGAGCATCGCTGACGCTGTCGGCACGCCGTACAACCACGTCAGCAAGGCGATGGCGAAGCTGCGCGCACTGGGCCTGATCGACGTCGAACGCGGCCGCAACGGCGGATCCCGGCTCAGCAGCGCGGGCCGGACCGCAACGGTCGGCCAGCTGCTGCGGCAACTCGACACCCGCCTGGACCCGGCCGACTGCGTCGCCACGGGCGGGACGTGCCCACTCATCACCGAATGCCGGCTCCGGGCCGCGCTGGCCCGAGCCCGCGAAGCCTTCTACGGCGAACTCGACGGGATCGTGATCGCGTCACTGCCGACCTCCCGGCAGATGGCGCCCGTCTTTGCAGCGATCGGGCTGCGCCCGGGGCTTTAAGCGGCCCGGCAGGTTCGGGCCGCTTACCGGCGGGAATCCGGCCCAATCTGGGGAAAACCTTTGGTTTGGCGTCCAAACGCCCTTCCTGGCGGGCCTGCCCATTGACTTCAAGCAGGCACGGGGTGACAAAGTACCCCTAGGGAACGTCACCAAGCCGGTATTTTTTGTCTTTCCGGCCAGTCGAAGGCCGCTGATGAAAAGTATCCGCTGGTTTGGCGCTGCCGGCGCCGCGGCGCTCCTACTGACGTTCATCACCGCCCCCAAACACTGACCGGCGCGATCCTGCGCATCCGCACCACCAGGCCTCCGCCGGCTCCGCCAACACCCTCAACGTCCGCTCAGCGGCCGACTCCTGGTCCGAGACCGGCACCCTCTACGCCAACCGCCCCGCGGTTTCCGGGCCCACCCTCGGGTCCCTGCCCGGCGGCACGGCCGCCGACACGGCCTACGACATTCCCCTGGACACCAGCCTGATGACCGGCTGAACCGGGTCCCGGACCCTGGCCCTGACCGGCACCGACAGCTCCTGGTTCTGGTCACGCCAGGCCTCCGCCACGCTGCGCTCCACCCTCACCTACACGGACGGAACCCCGCCCGACACCACCGCACCCGGCGCGCCCGGGACCCTGGCCGCCACAGCCACCGGAACCACCATCGCCCTGTCCTGGACCGCGGCGACCGACAACACCGGCGTCACTGGCTACACCGTCCACCGCTCCACCGCTCCACCGCGGCAGGCTTCACCCCCGCCACCACCAGCAGAATCGCCGACACCACCGGGCTCAGCTACACCGACACCAACCGCCCCGCCGGAACCTGGTACTACCGCGTCACCGCCACCGACGCCGCCGGCAACACCGGCCCCGGCTCCAACGAAGCCACCGCCACCACCCAACCCGGTGCCGGCGGGACTGCGACCGTGCTGGCTGTCGGCGACATCGCCTGTGCCCCCGGCTCAGTTGTCACCACCTCGGCGTGCCGCCATGGCGACGTGGCCGCGGTGGTCGCGGCCCAGTCGCCCGACAGGTTCATCGCCCTTGGGGACCTTCAGTACCAGAACGCCACCCTTGCCGAGTTCATGGGGGCCGGCGGCGGCGCTCTCCCCCGACCGGGATCCGGTCCTTTACCGCGGGCGCCGGCGGGGCGGATCTCCAGGCGTTGTCGGCCAACACCGACCCCCTCCTGACCGCAATGGTGGCCCGTGGCCGAAGCGCCTTCGGGCCGCTCAAATTGACCCTGAACGCGACGTCCTACTCCTGGCAGTTCCTCCCCCTTCCCGGCATGACGTTGACGAACGTGGGCACTACCGGTTCCTTGTCCGGCAGCGACACTTGCCACTGACACCCGCCTGCGCCCGCCGCCGCCACGCCCGGAAGCTCGTCGATTTGGAATAGATTTCTACGCAGTGTAGAACTGAGGCATAGATATTCGTATTTGAAATGCAAGTATCGCCGCGGGCCCGACTGAAGAAGCCGGGCCACTACCTCAGGAGTCAACATGCTCTCGGACAAGTCCTTCCCCGTCATCGAGGCCACCCTGCCGCTGGTCGGTTCCCGGATCGGGGCCATCACCCCCAAGTTCTACGCCCGCCTCTTCGCCGCCCACCCCGAACTGCTGGACGGCCTGTTCAGCCGCTCCAACCAGCGCTCGGGCAATCAGCAGCAGGCCCTGGCCGGAAGCATCGCCGCCTTCGCCAGCCACCTGGTGAACAACCCGGACACCCTGCCGGAGACCGTGCTGTCCCGGATCGCGCACCGCCACGCTTCCCTCGGCATCACCGAACCGCAGTACCAGGTGGTCTACGAGCACCTCTTCGCCGCCATCGCCGAGGACCTGGCCGAGGTCATCACCCCGGAAATCGCCGAAGCCTGGACCGAGGTCTACTGGCTCATGGCTGACGCCCTCATCAAGCTCGAGAAGGGCCTCTACGCCGCACAGGCCAACGCCAAGATGTGGACCCCCTGGAAGGTTGCCGCCAAGACCCCGGCCGGCACCGGTTCCATGACCTTCACCCTGGAACCGGCCGACGACACCCCCATCACCGCGGCGCTGCCGGGCCAGTACGTCAGCGTCAAGGTCACGCTTCCGGACGGGCTCCGCCAGGTCCGCCAGTACTCCCTCTCCGGCGACGCCGGCACCAGCCGCAGCTTCACCACCAAGCTCGACGACGGCGGCGAGGTCTCCCCCGTGCTGCACAACAACGTGGCCGTGGGCGACGTCATCGAAATCTCCAACCCCTACGGCGAAATCACACTCGCGGCGGGCGACGGCCCCGTGGTCCTGGCCTCGGCCGGCATCGGCTGCACGCCCACGGCGTCCATTCTGCGCTCCCTGGCCGAGTCCGGCTCGGACCGCCAGGTCCTGGTCCTGCACGCCGAAAGCACCCTGGACAGCTGGGCGCTGCGCTCCCAGATGACGGACGACGTCGAACGCCTGGACGGCGCCGACCTGCAGCTCTGGCTCGAGCAGCCCGAAGCCGGTTCCAACGCGGGCTTCATGTCCCTGCGCGAGGTGGACCTCCCGGCCAACGCCTCCCTCTACCTGTGTGGCCCGCTGCCGTTCATGAAGAACATCCGCAACGAGGCCATCAACGCCGGCATCCCGGCCACGAAGATCCACTACGAGGTCTTCGGCCCGGACATCTGGCTCGCCAGCTAAAACACTCATCAACAGCGGCCCCGCACCTCTTCGTGAAGGTGGGGGGCCGCCGTCGTGAAGCGGTGCCCGCGGAGCCCGCACAGAGCGCGTCAGCCCGCCGCCGGCACCCCGGTGATCGCGTGGCCGAAGCGCAGGAGGTTGCCGGGGTCGTACGTGGACTTCGCGGACCGCATCCGCTCATATACCTCAGGAGACCACGCCCGGGCCCGGTCCTCCTCGTCGCCCGGCTCGCCATGGAAATTGACCAGCGTGTACCCGGTGGAGTGGGGAGCCATCGCGGCCAGGATCCCGCTGATGGAGGCCGATACGGCCTCGGCAAGGGGCGGTATCTTGAACCCGACGAGGAACAGCAGGAAGGCCGCGTCCCGCCCCGACACGGCGTCCGGCAACGCATCCGGCACTGCAGCAGTCCGCGCCAGCGCCCCACCGAGCGGCCGGACCTCCACCAGCAGCAGCGGGCAGTCCGAACCGTCCCCGGTGAGCTCGAGCAGGTCAGCCACGGCATCGTCGCCGAAATCCTTCAGGAGCGCGCCGCCGTCCATGAAGGGCAGCGGGTCCGCCGGGTCCATGTGGATCTGGTCAACGTCGAGGTAGCTCATGGGCCCGGCCGTGTCCATCAACGGGGTCGAGACCGCCCGCATCGGGGCCAGCAGCGCGTCGCCGGCCTCGCGCTTGCCCAGGAAGGCAAAGCGCAGGTGCACGACGAACTGGTTCCGCAGCGGCTCGGGAACGAAGTCCATATCCGGAAGCCGCAGCAGCGAGATCGAGGGTGAGGCATCTTCGGGCAGCGTGGGCAGCCAGTGGCGGAAGGCAGCCAGGACGGTGGCCGCATCTGCCCCGGGATAGATGATGCCGCCGCCGTAGAAGTCACTGAACGGAAAGAGACTGAACTCGAGGGCGGTCACGATCCCCAGGTTGCCCTTGCCGCCGCGCATCAGTGCAAACAGCTCGGCCTCGGCGTCGGCGTCGATCCGCCGCAGCGCGCCGTCGGCCGTGACAATCTCCATGCTGCGGACAKGGTCCGCCGCGAAGCCGTGCGCGCGGCCGAGCACGGGCAGCCCGCCGCCGAGCGTGTAGCCGACGACGCCGACGTCGGTGCTGGAACCGTGCAATCCGACGAGCCCGTGCGGCACGCTGGCCTCCAGGAGGGTGCGCCACTTCACCCCGGCGCCGACGCGTGCGGTGCGTTCATCCGGATCGATCTGCAGGTCCTGCAGCCTGCGCGTGTTGATGAGCAGGCCGCCATCGATCGCCGATTCGGCGCCGTGACCGGTGGACTGGACGGACACGGGAAGCCTGCGCTCGGCCGCCCATTTAACCGCGGCCACGACGTCCCGGGCATCTGCGGCCCCCAGAACGACGTCGGGCCGGTGCACTGTTGCGACGTTGAAGGCGAACGTCTCCTCCGCGAATTCGGGGCTGTCCGGCAACGCGACCGGGCCGCTGACAGCGCTGGACAAAGCATCGATGTCGTCGTTGACAAGCATGAGGAACTCCTGAATCTCGCTTACCGCGAGCAGGTCGGGGGCGCGGCCGCACCCGCCCGGAATGCCCCCAGCGCACGCTCCAATCGGCGGCCGGCCCGGCTGATGGAATGCGGACAAGCCTAGGGATCCGGCCTGACGCGGCCTAGGGACCTAAGTCCCGGCGTCACGCACCCAACGAAAACGGCGGCCCCGCATCTTCCGGGAAGATGCGGGGCCGCCGTCGCTATTGCACTGTTATAGGTGCTGTTGTGCCGGCTGCTACTGCTCGGCAGCCATGCGCTCCTTCAGCCCTGCGAGTTCGGCGCGCAGCGCCTCGGGCAGCGAGCTGCCGAAGTTGGCGAACCACTCCTCGATCGAGGCCAGCTCGGTGGTCCACTCCGCGGGGTCGACGCGGACGGCCTCTTCAACCTGGGCCGGGGTCATGTCCAGGCCCTTGAGGTCGATCGCGTCAGCGGTGGGGACGAACCCGATGGGGGTCTCCACGGCGTCGGCCTTGCCCTCGAGGCGTTCGATGGCCCACTTCAGGACCCGGGCGTTGTCACCGAATCCGGGCCAGGCGAATCCGCCCTCGGAATTGCGGCGGAACCAGTTGACCAGGAAGATCTTGGGCAGCCGCTCCGGGTTAGCCTTCGCGGACAGGTTGACCCAGTGGTTCAGGTAATCGCCTGCGTCGTAGCCGATGAAGGGCAGCATGGCCATCGGATCCCGGCGGACAACGCCCACGGCACCGGCTGCCGCGGCGGTGGTCTCCGAGGACAGGGTGGAGCCCATGAAGATGCCGTTGGACCAGCTGCGCGCCTCGGTGACCAGCGGGATGGTGGTCTTGCGGCGGCCGCCGAACAGGATCGCGGAAAGCTCCACGCCGTTCGGGTTGTAGTACTCCTCGGCCAGCATGTCGATCTGGTCGATCGGCGTGCAGAAGCGGGAGTTCGGGTGGGCGGCGGGCTTGTCCGAATCCGGGGTCCAGGAGTTGCCCTGCCAGTCGGTCAGGTGCGCGGGCACCTCGTCGGTCATGCCCTCCCACCACACACCGCCGTCGTCCGTCAGGGCGACGTTGGTGAAGATGCTGTGGCCCTTGGCGATGGCGCGCATCGCGTTGGGGTTGGTGCCCCAGCCAGTGCCCGGAGCCACGCCGAACAGGCCGGCCTCGGGGTTGACGGCGCGGAGCTCGCCTTCCTTGCCGAACCGCATCCAGGTGATGTCGTCCCCGAGGGTTTCGACCTTCCAGCCCTCGATGGTCGGATCCAGCAGGGCGAGGTTGGTCTTGCCGCAGGCCGACGGGAAGGCGGCGGAGATGTAGTAGTTCTTCTGCTCCGGCGAGGTCAGCTTGAGGATGAGCATGTGCTCGGCAAGCCAGCCTTCGTCGCGGGCCATCACCGAGGCGATGCGCAGGGCGTAGCACTTCTTGCCGAGCAGGGCGTTGCCGCCGTAGCCGGAGCCGAAGGACCAGATGGAGCGCTCCTCCGGGAAGTGGACAATCCACTTGTCCGGGTTGCAGGGCCACGGGACATCGGCCTGGCCGGGGGCCAGCGGGGCGCCCAGGGAGTGCAGTGCGGGGACGAAGAACGCGTTGGTAGCGGTGATCTTGTCCAGGACCTTGGTGCCGATGGTGGCCATGATGCGCATGGAGGCCACAACGTAGGCACTGTCGGTGATTTCGACGCCGAACTTGGGGTCCTCGGCGTCCAGGTGGCCCATCACGAAGGGGATCACGTACATGGTGCGGCCGCGCATGGAGCCGGCGAACAGGCCGCGCAGCTTTTCCTTCATCTGCGCGGGGGCCATCCAGTTGTTGGTGAAGCCGGCGTCGTGCTCCTTCTCGGAGCAGATGAAGGTCTGCTCTTCGACCCGGGCCACGTCGGCGGGGTCGGAGAACGCCGCGAACGACTTGGGGAAGAGGTCCTCGTTCAGCCTGGTCAGGGTGCCTGCGGCAACGAGCTCGTCGGTCAGCCGGGTGTTTTCCGCTTCCGACCCGTCAACCCAGTAGATCCGGTCCGGCTGGGTCAGTTCAGCCACCTCTTCTACCCATGCCAGCAGACCGGCATGTGTGGTGGGTGCCTTTTCAAGCAACGGCAGTCGCGCCAGATCTCCCATTACGGTTCCCTTCCTCGGGTTCAGTGGTGTGTCCTAAATGCTAGGGCTCGGCAGGGGGCCCATTTCGGGCCCGGACGTGGGATGACCGGGGCGGAGCAATTCAAAAACCGCGGAAATTCAAGGAACTGGCCGGCCATCATCCCTCCTTTTTGTGACTAAGGTCACGTAGACCGGTCTAGTCGGCTAGATTACACCCGTTTCGATTTGTAACTGGGCCCGGGCTCGCGTAAAGTAATTCGAGGTTCGGGGAGAGAGAAGTTCTCCAAGAGCCGAGAATGCGCCCATAGCTCAGCTGGATAGAGCGTCTGTCTACGGAACAGAAGGTCAGGGGTTCGAATCCCTTTGGGCGCACAGATGAAGATCCGCCCCGGTTCGCCGGGGCGGATCTTTTGCTTTAACCGCCTACTGCCCTAGGCGCCAGGGCGCCGGGCCGGCTGCCTTAGGCGGCGGGCTGGGCGCCGGCGGCAGCCGTTGGGCCGGAGCGGCCCGGCCGCAGGGCTCAGGCCGTGGTCCGGACGATGATGGTGCGGATGTCGTCGAAATGCGTGCTGAGCCGCTCGGAGGCGAGGGCCTTGTCCGCCGTTGCGACCGCCTCATAGATCCCCCGGTGCACTGCGGCCGTTGCCTGCAGGTCGACGGCGTACGGTCCGCCGAGTTCGAGGTGGATCCGGCGGTAGACCTTCCAGAAGACGTCCATCAGGCTGATCAGCAGGTCGTTGTTCAGCGGCTCGAAAAGCCTGCGGTGGAACTCCGCGTCGGCCTCGATGAAGGGCTCCCCCGCGTCGGCCAGCGCTTCCATGCGGTTCACGGACTCCTCCACGGCGGCCAGCTGTTCTGCGCTGATCCGGTCCATGGCGGCGCCGACCAGGCCGGATTCGAGTGCTTGCCGGACCTCCACGAGCTGCAGGGCTTCCTCTCCCTGATGGCGCAGCGACAGCCGGGCGCGGAAAGTGAGCCCATCGGTCAGGGCCTCGAAATTGCTCGGCGCCACGAACATGCCGAATCCGTGGCGGATCTCAATGACGCCCAGCGCCTGGAGCGCCTTCAAGGACTCCCGCAGGGTGTTGCGGCCGACGCCAAGTGCCGCCGTCAGCTCGTTTTCGGTCGGCAGCGGGTCGCCGGGAACCAGGTCGCGTTCCAGGATCAGCTCCAGGATGTCCGACTGGAGCGCCCGGAGCCGGGCCTGGGCGCTGAACCTTGCCAGCGGTATGGCCGGGCCTGTTGTCATGTTGCGTGCGGCCATGGCCGCCTCCTCCCCCAAGTATGGTCCCAACAGTATCGACCGTCCCCCGTCCTGCAAAGGGTTCGGCCCGGCACATTACGCCGGAAGCCCGCATCGCCGGCGCCCGGAGCTCCCCCGGATGCGGCCATGGCCCCGGCGTAGGCTGGTGCCATGACGGCACAGATTGAGCGGGAATTCGATGTCATTGTGATCGGCGCCGGGGCCGTGGGCGAGAATGTGGCGGACCGTGTGGTCCGCGGCGGCCTGACAGCAGTGCTCATCGAGGCGGAGCTGGTCGGCGGCGAGTGCTCGTACTGGGCCTGCATGCCTTCGAAGGCGCTCCTGCGGCCGGGCACTGCGCTGCATGGCGCGCAGACGGTCCCCGGCGCCCAGGAAGCGGTCACCCGCACCCTGGATCCGGCAGCCGTGCTGAAGCGCCGGGATTACTTCACCTCGAACTGGCAGGACGACAGCCAGGTCAAGTGGGTGGAGGAGACAGGCATCGAACTGATCCGCGGCCACGGCTGGATCACCGCCCCGCGGCACGTCGAGGTGGCCGGGCTGGACGGCAACAGCTACGCACTCACGGCCCGGCACGCCGTGGTGGTCGCYACGGGCTCCGCCCCGAACCAGCCGCCGGTCGAGGGGCTTCACGACGTCGAGTACTGGACCACCAGGGAGGCGACCTCAGCCCGCGCGGTTCCCGCGCGGCTTGCGGTCCTCGGCGGCGGCGTTGCCGGCGTCGAACTCGCCCAGGCCTATGCCCGGCTTGGTTCGTCCGTGACGCTCGTGGCCCGCGGCGGGCTCCTGGGCGTTTTCCCGGAACAGGCCGCAGACCTGGTCGCTGCCGGCCTGCGCGCCGATGGCGTGGACCTGCGCCTGCACACCGGTACGCGGAGCGTGCATGAGAACGACGACGGCTCCCTTACCGTAATGCTCGACGGCGGCCCCAAGTGCGGCCCCACGGGCGGCCCCACGGACGGCCCGGGCGCCGGTCCCGCTAACGGCACGGCCCATGGCGCCACGATCACGGCGGACAAGCTGCTCGTCTCCACCGGCCGGCACCCCGCCCTTGAGGGACTCGGCCTGGACAGCGTCGGCCTCCCGGCACCCGAGGGCGGGACCCTGCGGCTCACCACCGATTCCACCGGACTAGTCCACCACGCCACCGAGAACGATGTGTCCGGCAACCCCTGGCTTTACGCAGCCGGCGACGCCGCCGGACGGGCCATGCTGACGCACCAGGGCAAGTACGGTGCCCGGGCCACCGGAGACGCCATTGCCGYCCGGGCCAAGGGCGAACTCCGCGGCGAGCCGGCACCGTGGAGCCGCTTTGCCCAGACGGCCTCCGAGCACGCTGTGCCGAACGTGGTGTTTACCGATCCGGAACTGGCGAACGTCGGCCGGACCATGGCGCAGGCGGAGCAGGACGGCTTCCGGGCCTCCGCCGTGGAACTCCCCATCCAGGTGGCCGGCTCCTCCCTGCATGCCGAACACTACGAAGGGTGGGCGCAGCTGGTCATCGACGAGGACCGAAAGGTGCTGCTGGGCGCCACGTTCGCCGGCCCGGATGTCGCTGAACTCCTGCACGCAGCCACCATTGCCGTGGTGGGGGAAGTCCCGCTGGACCGGCTGTGGCACGCCGTGCCCTCCTATCCGACCATCAGCGAAGTCTGGCTCCGCCTGCTGGAAAGCTATGGCCTGTGACCCGTTGATCACAAGCGACTATTTCTATTTGAACTGACCGGTCAGTTCGGTTAGCCTTGAAGCAGACTAGACCCTGCGAAAGGCTTACATGCTCTCCGTGCAACAGCTCCGTGTGAACGGGCGCCGGAATGACCTGCTCCCACCCACGTCCCTTGAGGTACGTGCCGGGGAGCTGCTCTTGGTTGAAGGCGACGGCCAGGACCAGCGAACAGCCCTGGCCCTCACACTCAGCGGCCGGATGAAGCCCTCCGGGGGGGTGCTCAGCTGGGACGGAAATTCCAGGATTAAGCGCCTCCGGTTGGCCAGTGCACTGGTGGACTCCCCCGGTGTCAACGAGCCCGAACAGCATCTCAGCGTGGGCGACCTCGTCACCGAGGACCTCGCGCTCATCCCCCGGCGCTATCGGGGTGCTCTGCTGAGCAAACCCTGGCTCAAGGTCAACCGCTTCGAGGACATTGCCGGCCTCTGGACCGAACAGATTCCGGCCCGGCGACGCGTCGAACTGCTCACCGCCCTTGCCCTGGCCAACCCCGGAACAGATCTGCTGGTGGTCGATTCTCCGGACAGGCACAGCGCAGATCCCGCGGACTGGCTTCCCAGGCTGGAAGATCTGGCGCACGACGGCGGCCGGCCGCTCGCCGTCGTCGTCACCGTCGCGGCACTGCCGGACGGCTGGACCGGGCTCTCCGCCGCAATCGGGAACGCCGTTGAGGCTGCCGCCGCAACGGTTTCCGTCGTTGACGCATCCGCGGACCCCTCCCAGCCGGATGCGCAGGAGACGGAAAGCCATCCCGCGAAACACCGGAACCCTGAACACATCCCGTTCGAAACCGAGGCCCTAAAGTGACTGTTCTGCGGCTGGCCCGCTCCGAGCTCAAGCGCATGACTGGCGGGCTCCTGCCCAAACTGACCATCCTGGCGCTGACCATGGTGCCTTTGCTGTACGGGGCGGTGTACCTCTACGCCAACTGGGATCCGTACGGGAACCTGGACCAGATCGACGCCGCCTTGGTAGTGGAGGACACCGGCGCGTCCGCCAGCAACGGGACCCGGCTCGAGGCCGGGAAAAAGGTCGCCGACAGCCTCGTGGACGGCCACGTCTTCAACTGGCAGAAAGTCACCACCGCCGCGGAAGCGGACCAGGGCGTGAGCAGCGGCAAGTACGCGTTCGCGCTCAAGATTCCCAAGGACTTCTCGGCCAACCTGGTCTCCCCGGGCAGCTTTGACGCCGCGAACCAAGCCATGCTGAATGTCACCACCAACGATGCCAACAACTACGTCCTCAGCAACATCGTGGACAAGCTGACCGCTGCCGTGCATTCGACGGTTGCCAAGGAGGTGGGCGAGGAGACTGCGAACCAGCTCCTGACGGGCTTCGGCACAATCCATACTCAGATAGTCCAGGCCGCCGACGGGGCCGGAAAACTCTCCGCCGGCGTTGCCAGGCTCCGGGACGGGGCAGTCAGTTTGCATTCCGGGACGAGCCAGCTGAACGGCGGAGTCGCAGAACTCGCCGCCGGTCAGATGAAGCTGCGCGATGGCGCCAACCAGCTCAGTTCCGGCGCCGGCCAGCTCAGCGCCGGYCTGACGCAGCTGAAGGACAGGACGGCCACACTCCCTGCCGACTCGCAGAAACTCGCGGACGGCGCCGCGCAAGTCGCGGCGGGAAACGCGGCACTGAACACGAAAGTCCAGGACGTCGTCGGGCAACTCAGCGCTGCTGACAAGGGCCTCCGGGACCGTGTGGTGCAATCCAACAGCCGTCTGATTGCCGCCGGGATCATCACCCCCGACCAGGCCGGCAAAATCCTGGCCGATTTCGATACCGCCGCAGCCTCAAGCCCGGTGGCCGATGCGAAGTCCAGAATCCAAACGGATGCAGCCCAGATCCAGCAGCTTGCCGACGGGTCCGCCGCCGTAAGTTCCGGGGCGGCCAAACTTGCGGGAGCAACGCCGGCCCTGACTGATGCCATCTCAAAGGCTTCAGCCGGCGCCAACCAGCTCTCAGCTGGCTCGGCGGCGCTGGCCGCGGGCGAGCAGAGCGCTGTCGACGGAACTGCCAGGCTCGCAGATGGCGCCCGGCAGCTCGACGATGGGGCGGCCCAGCTGGAAGACGGCGCCCGCACGGCCTCCGACGGCGCCGCCACCCTGGCCTCGGAGCTGGACAAGGGAGCCGGGAAGATCCCCAATCCCGATGACGCCCAGAAGAACAGCCTGTCCAAGGTGATCGCGGACCCTGTCGCCGTCAGCGACGTCTCTCAGGCCAAGGCAGCGTCGTACGGTGCCGGCCTGGCGCCATTCTTCCTAACCCTGGCCCTGTGGATCGGCGTATTCATGCTGGTCCAGGCCATGCGGCCCATCACCCAACGCGCACTGGCGTCCAACGCCCCGTCATGGAAGATCGCCGTCGGCGGCTGGCTGCCGTTCTTTGCCGTTTCAGTCATCCAGGCCACGCTGCTCACCCTCGTGGTGGACCTGGGCCTGGGCCTCAAGCCCGCCCACCCGGTGCTGATGTGGTTGTTCATGTTGGCGGCCGCCATGGCCTTCAGTGCCATCATCCAGGGCGTCGTGGCCCTGCTGGGAACTCCCGGGAAATTCGTGGTGCTTATCCTGCTGGTCCTGCAGCTGGTTTCCTCCGGCGGAACCTTCCCGTGGCAAACCACCCCGCAGCCGCTGCACTTTGTCCACGAGGCACTGCCTATGGGTTATGTGGTGGCCGGCATGCGGCACCTGATCTACGGCGCGGACCTTTCCTTGATCGTGCCCACGGTGGTTGGCCTCCTTGGGTACACTGTGCTCGGGGCGGCGCTTTCCACGCTGGCCGTTCACAAGCACAAGTTCTGGACCCTGAAGTCCCTAAAACCGGAGATCGCCGTATGAGCACAGTGGACGCCGGGAAAAAGCTCCGTCCGGCCCGCACGAACGCCACTAAACAGAAACTGTTCGAGGCGTCCATGGAACTGATCGGGGAGCGCGGCGCGGCGGGCGTGACGGTGGACGAGATCGCCACGGCCGCCGGGGTGTCCAAAGGCACGGTGTATTACAACTTTGGCAGCAAGTCGGACCTGATCGCCCAGCTGCTGCGCCACGGCGTGGACATCCTGCTGGCGCGGCTGCTGAGTGTCCGCGACGGCTCCGCCGACCCCCTCGCCGCCATGGAGGAAATGATCGGCCAGGCCATGGACTTCATGGCCGAATACCCGTCCTTCGCCCGGCTTTGGGTCAGCGAGAGCTGGCGCACCCCCAGCGAATGGCAGGACACCTTCGCCGAGCTCCGCGGGCGCCTGCTCGCGGTGATCGGCTCTGCCATCGACGGCGTCGCCGCCGTCTACCCCGTGGATTCCGCCGTTTCCCGGGGCAGCCTGGAAACGGCAATCTTTGGGGCCTGCTTCGTGGTCGGACTGGACCGCCAGACGTACAACCCGGAGCGCACCAGGGAGCAGAGTGTGGCCGCAATCATGGCCTCCATGCGCGGCTACGTCGTGAAGCAGCCGCAAGCTCAGGCATGATTGTTCACATGCGTCACATGGGTACCAACGGGAAAGTCGCCATCGGAGCGTTTCTCACTGCCCTGGCACTTCTGGTCCTGACCGGAATCACCCTGCAAGAGTGGGTGCTGGTGTGGTTCGTCGGGGCTGCCGCGACGGCATATGTGGCCTGCGTGGCGGAGGTGGTGGTCCGGCGCCGGCACAAGACTTTGGCCGCGAGCGGGGTCGGCAGCATCCTCTTCATCGCGTTCGGGGTCGCTTTCCTGCGTCAGTGGGGGCTGGCCTTCAACCCCGATCCCGACGCCCTGTCCACGCGCGTCGATTCTGAGCATCCGGATTTGTACTTCTATCTGGCCGTGGCCGCCGGAGCCGTCACCTTACTGTTGCTGTTTGCCGGCACCGTCCTGCCCGGCAGGAGCCACGGCCGGCGTTCCCCGGGCCGTGCTCCGCGACGCCGCCCGTCGCCCGCCGCGCGGGGAGCGGGGGCCAGGTCTGCGAATCCGAGGCCTTCCACAC
>NZ_JBFTZL010000053.1:0-20329 GCF_056406825.1 Arthrobacter sp. P1_A5
GAGCGTGTCCGCGATGTGCGCTGCCACGGAGTCACCGGGGGCGGCATCCTCCGGGGCCAGCACGGCCGAGATGCCGCCCTGGGCGTAGAACGTGTTGCTTTGCTCCAGCGTCCCCTTGCTCAGGAGGACCACCTCGATGTCACGGCCGCCGGTGGCGGCGTCGTCGGTGGCGAGCAGCGCGGCGTAGAGCCCCGCAATCCCGCTGCCGACGATCACGAGCCGCCTGGTCACGGCCGCGCCGCCAGCATGCGCTCCAGGGCCACCTTGGCCGGGGCGGCCACGTCCTCGTCCACGGTGATGCGGTTCAGCACCTCGCCGCGGACGAGCGCTTCCAGGACCCAGGCGAGGTAGCCGGGGTGGATGCGGTACATCGTGGAGCAGGGGCAGATCACCGGGTCCAGGCAGAAGATGGTGTGCTGCGGGTATTCCGCGGCGAGCCGGTTCACCATGTTGATTTCGGTGCCGATCGCGAACGTGGTGGGTTCCGTGGCCGCGGCGATGGCCTTCTTGATGAAGTCGGTGGACCCGGCGGAATCGGCGGCATCCACCACCTCCATGGGGCATTCCGGGTGCACGATCACCTGCACGCCGGGGAACTCGGCGCGGGCCTTTTCGATCTGGCCCACGTTGAAGCGTTTGTGGACCGAGCAGAAGCCGTGCCAGAGGATTACCCGGGAATCGAGCAGGGCCTGTTCGTCGTTGCCGCCGAGGTCCTTGCGCGGGTTCCACATCGGCATCTGCTCCAGCGGCACCCCCATGGCCTTGGCGGTGTTGCGGCCCAGGTGCTGGTCGGGGAAGAACAGCACGCGCTGGCCGCGTTCGAAGGCCCATTCCAGCACCGTCGCGGCGTTCGAGGAGGTGCAGACGATCCCGCCGCGCTCGCCGCAGAAGCCCTTGAGGGCCGCGGAGGAGTTCATGTAGGTGACCGGGATGACCGGGACCCGGCCCTCGGCGTCGGGCTCGGTGCCGAAGACCTCCTCAAGCTGTTCCCAGCACTCGGTGACCGAGTCGATGTCCGCCATGTCGGCCATGGAGCAGCCTGCGGCCAGGTTGGGCAGGATCACGGCCTGGTCGGGGCGGGACAGGATGTCCGCCGTCTCGGCCATGAAGTGCACGCCGCAGAAGACGATGGCCTCCGCGTCGGGCCGGGTCAGGGCGGCGTTGGCGAGCTGGAACGAGTCGCCCACGAAGTCGGCGTATTCGATCACTTCGTCGCGCTGGTAGAAGTGCCCCAGCACGACGGCGCGGTCCCCCAGTGCCGCTTTGGCGGCGCGGATCCGGGCGTCGAGTTCGGCGTCGGAAGCGAGCTTGTATTCTTCCGGGAGCTGGCCCTGCCGGGGAGTGGAGGCCGGTGCGACGTCGGTGGAGGAGGCACCCGGCCCGTAGGCGGGCACGCCGGCGAGGGCCTCGGCGAGGTCGTAGTCCCAGGGCCCGCGGGCCAGCGCGGGGCTGCAGGTGGAGGCGGCCGCGCCCTGTGCCATGGTGGTGGCCTGCTCGCGCGTGATCAGCTGGATTGCCGTGTTGACGCTGCTCATGGTGTGCTCCTGTTGTCTGGGTCGAGGCCTGGGCGGCCGGTGAAGCGGTAGAGGCGGGGCGGGCGGTGCTTGCCGCCCTGCAGATAATGGTCGGTTTCTTCGATTTCCGGTGTGGCCTTGACCTGCCGGCGGAAGTTGGCGGGATCGAGTTCGCGGTCCAGGACGGCCTCGTAGACCTCCCGGACCTGGGCGAGGGTGAAGTACTCGCCCAGCAGGTGGTAGGCGATGGATCCGTAGGCCATCTTGTTGCGCAGCCGCCACAGCGCGTAGTCGACGATCGAGTTGTGGTCGAAGGCCAGCTCGTCCAGCCTGTCGGCGCGGAACCAGCGCACGTTCTCCGATTCGTCGGCCAGCGCGGCCTCCGTGGGCTGGACGAGTGCCCAGTACACGATCGAGACGACGCGCTGGGTGGGCGAGCGGTGCAGCCCGCCAAAGGCGTAGAGCTGTTCGAGGTAGTTCGGGGCCAGCCCGGTGGTCTCGCGCAGGTTCCGCGAGGCGGCGTCCTGGAGTGACTCGGAGTGCGTGAGCGGGCCGCCCGGCAGCGCCCAGAGGCCCTTGAACGGTTCGCGGATCCGGCGCACCAGCGGAATCCACAGCGTGGGCCGGCCGGACCGCTCGCTGGGACGCAGCGCAAAGATCACCGTGGAGATGGCCAGCGACGGCGGCGCGGTCTGGCGCTCCGAGACGTTGGCTGCTGTGGTGTAAACGGTGATCTACCCGCCCTCTGAGGTTCCGGGCGGGTCCGCGATGGACTGCCCGGCTGGATCCGGCACGACCGCCGGATTAGTTATAGTCACATTGACTAGAACTAATGATACGGCCGCGCCGCCCGGGCGCAAAATGTTTCAGGTCACACGGGCCGGACCGGGTTGTCGCCGGCGCACGGACGGGGCTTGTCCGCGGGTGCCGGCACCGGTATTAATCGAGGCTATGGACTCAGAAGATATGGACCCTGAGGGTACGGACGCAGAGGCCGTCAGGGCCCGATACGCGGGGGCGGCCCAGGCATTCATGGAGCTCGCCGGGCAGGTACCGCACCAGGCGTGGTCGCGGCCGGCACTGGGCGAATGGGATGTCCTGTCGCTGACCGGCCACACKAGCCGTGCCCTGACAACCGTGGAAACCTACCTCGCGACCCCGGCCGCCGGGGCACGCGTGCCGGGTCCAGTGGAATACTTCCTGGCCGTCCGGGGCGCCACCTCGCCCGCCGCGATTGCGCAGCGGGGCAGGGAAACCGGGGAGGCGCTGGGCGAGGACCCTGCCGCTGCCGTGCGGGAGCTTGTCCAACGCGTCACGGCCCTCGTCAGGAACACGCAGGACGATGCCCTGGTGGCCACCCCTGCCGGAGCAATGACGCTCATCGACTACCTGCCGACCCGGACCTTCGAGCTGGCCGTGCACACCCTGGATCTGGCGCGCGCCCTGGGCCTGCCGCCGCCCGCCACCTTGGCCCCGGCGGTCGCGGCCTCCCTGGAGCTCGCCGGAGCCATCGGCTCCCGACTGCCGTCCGCCGGTGATTTGCTGCTCTTGCTCACCGGCCGGACCGGCCTGCCCGAAAACCTGAGTGTCCTCTAGCCCGTGCCGGCGGCCGCGGTTTCCAGCAGCGGCAGGGTGCGGCCCTGGAAGTGCGTATTGAGCACGATCACGGAGGACGAGCGCAGGACCGATCGGGTGGCGATCATGGCATCGAGGACGCGCTGGAGGTCCGAATTGGAGCGGGCGGCTATCCGGGCCATGAGGTCCGAGCTCCCGGAGACGGTATGGATCTCGATCAGCTCGGGAATCCGCGCCAGGGCCTCCACGACGGCGTCGTGCCCGAGGTCCTGGTTGATCGTGAGGGAGCAGAAAGCCACGACGGGGTAGCCGAAATGCGCCGGATCGGGCTGGGGCACCCATGAGCCAATCACGCCGGCGTCCTGCATCCGGTCCAGGCGCGACTGCACCGTGGCGCGGGCAACCTTCAGTACCCGGGAGGCCTCCAGGACCGAGGCCCGGGGGGAATCCGTGAAAAATCGGACAATCTTTGCATCAAGCGGATCAACGTCCACTGATTCTTCCTTCCCAAGCGGGACCGGGCCGGACAAACAGCCACCGATGCCCCGATTCAGTTAGCAAACTGCCACCATGCTCTCACGGCGGAGGCGCCCCGGCGGCCGGGGGCCGGCCCCAAATCCGGTAAATTCAATAGGTCCCATAAGGACGAAAAGATCCAAACCACACGAAGGTTCGCCATGACGATGAAGTCCACCGCGACGCTACCCACCGCGGTTCCCGCCCCGAGCCTGGGGCACAGCATGAAACCACGCCAGCTGACAATGATGGGACTGGGCAGCGCGATCGGCGCCGGCCTGTTCCTCGGCTCGGGAGCCGGAATCCAGGCGGCGGGACCGGCCGTGCTGATCTCCTACCTCGTCGCCGGAACCCTGATCATCCTGGTGATGTGGGCGCTCGGGGAGATGGCCGCGGCCAATCCCAACAGCGGCGCCTTCTCCGTGTACACGCAAAAGGCCATGGGCAAGACCGCGGGCGCCACCGTCGGCTGGCTCTGGTGGCTGCAGCTCGTGGTGGTCATCGCCGCCGAGGCCCTCGGTGCGGCCGGGCTCCTGTTCACGGTGTGGCCGGTGATCCCCGTCTGGGCACTGTCCCTGATCTTCATGGCCCTGTTCACCGCCATCAACCTGGCGGGCGTGAAGAACTTCGGCGAGTTCGAATTCTGGTTCGCCATCCTCAAAGTGGCTGCCATCGTGATATTCCTGGCCACCGGCGGGGCCCTGCTGCTGGGCTTGCTGCCGGACGTCCCGTCCCCCGGCCTCAGCAACTTCACGTCCGGCTTCGCCCCGGCCGGCCTGGGCGGCATCGCAACCGCACTCTTCGTCGTCATCTTCGCCTTCGGCGGCACCGAGATTGTCAGCGTGGCCGCGGCCGAAACGGAAAACCCGGAGCGCAGCGTCGCCCAGGCGATCCGCACCGTCGTCTGGCGGATCCTCGTGTTCTACATCGGCTCGGTATTCGTCATCGCGGCCGTCCTTCCCTCGACTTCCGCGGCCCTGAAGTCCCCCTTCGCCGGCGTCCTCGACGTCGCCCGGATCCCCGGCGCCGGCGCCGCGATCACCCTGGTCGCCGTCATCGCGCTGCTCTCCGCCCTGAACGCCAACCTCTACGGCGCGTCCCGCATGGTGTACTCGCTCTCTGAGCGCGGCGAAGCCCCCAAGTTCCTCTCCAAGCTCAACACGGCCCGGGTCCCGGTCGTGGCGGTGAGCGTCTCCGTGGCCTTCGGCTTCCTGGCCGCCGTCCTGGAACTGCTCTTCCCGGACCAGATCCTGCCGGCGCTGTTCCAGCTGGTCGGTTCCACCTGCCTCGTGGTGTGGGGCTCGGCCCTGGTGTCCCAGCTGATCCTGCGCCGCCGGGCTGACCGCGACGGCACTGCGCTGCCGCTGCGGATGAAGGGCTTCCCGGGGCTGACGATCTTCGGGCTCGTGCTCCTGGCTCTGATCTTCGCCGTCGGCTTCAGCAGCCCGGAGAGCAGCAAGCAGCTGGTCAGCACCCTGGTACTGGTGGCCGGCATCGCCGTGGCGTGCTGGACCGGCGCCCGGATCACCCGGAACCGCAACGCCGCCGCCGCCGGCGCGAAAGCCGACCAGGCGGAACAGCCCAGCCGCTAGACAAATTGCCAAGCTCACCGGCGCGGGGGGCGGCATAAGTGTGCAGTCTGGGCACCCCAGCCTAGGCTGATTGCCCACCCCGCCGCCGGTGACTAGGGTCACAGGCATGGACACACTTCTCCCCGTGGCTTCCGGCAGCGCTGCCGGGCCGCTCACAGCCGATGAACTCCGCGAGCTCTATTCGCTCATGGTGGCCGTCCGGCACCTCGACACCTCGGCCATCGCCTGGCAGCGGCAGGGCATCATCCCCGGCTACGCCCCCGAACTCGGCCAGGAAGCTGCCCAGGTGGGCAGCGGCTACGCCGTGGACACCACCCGGGACTTCGCCTTCCCCACCTACCGCGAAATGGGCGTTGCCCGGACCATGGGCGTGGACATGGTGGCCTACATGTCCACCCACAAGGCCACGTGGCACGGCGGCCTCTACAACCCGATGGAATCCCGGCTGGCCCCGATCCAGGCGGTCGTCGCCGGCTCCGTCCTGCACGCCGTCGGCTGGGCCCACGGCCAGACGCTGGACAAAAAGGACGGCGTCGCCCTGACCTACTTCGGCGACGGCGCCTCCTCGCAGGGCGACGTGCACGAGGCGATGAACTTCGCCGCCGTGATGAAGGCGCCCGTGGTGTTCTTCGTCCAGAACAACGGCTGGGCCATCTCGGTCCCCACCGAACGGCAGGTGGCCGGCGGCTCCGTCGCGGCCCGCGCCGCGGGTTACGGCATGCCGGCGCTGAAGATCGACGGCGATGACGTCGTCGCGGTCCTCGAAGCGACCCGCCGCGCCTTTGCGCATGCCCGTTCCGGCAACGGCCCGGTGCTCATCGAGGCCATGACCTACCGCCGCGGCCCGCACTCCACGTCCGATGATCCGGGCCGCTACCGCTCCCTCGACGAGGAACGCGACGGCGCAGGCACCGACCCGCTCGAGCGGCTCCGGCAGCGGCTGCTGGCCGATGGAATTGCCGACGAGGCGTTCTTCGCCGAGGCGCTGGCCGCGGCCAAGGTCGAAGAGGAGCAGATCCGTACCGGCATCCAGGCCCTGGGCTCCCGGCCCGGGACCGAAATGTTTGACCTGGTCTTCCAGGAAACCACCCCTGCCCTGCAGGCCCAGGCCGCCAACTGGCGCGAGGAGTCCGAACATGTCTAACTCGATTCTCGAAAGCGAAAGTGCCAGCGGCAACAACACTGCCGACAACACTGCCGGCGACACGATCACCAACCCGGCCGGAAGCGAGCCCGCCACCACGGTGATGTCGATGCAGCAAGCACTCAACCGCGCCCTCGACGAGGTCCTCGCGGAGAACCMCAAAGCCGTCATCTTCGGCGAGGACTGCGGCCGGCTCGGCGGCGTCTTCCGCATCACCGACGGGCTGCAGGCCAGGCACGGTGCGCAGCGCGTCTTTGACACCCCGCTGGCGGAATCCGGCATCCTGGGCATGTCCGTGGGCCTGGCGATGGCCGGGTTCCACCCCATTCCCGAGGTCCAGTTCGACGGCTTCGCCTACCCGGCCATCAACCAGATCGTCTGCCAGATCGCCCGGATGAACTACCGCAGCCGGGGCACCATGCCGATGCCCATCACCCTGCGGGTGCCCAGCTTCGGCGGCATCCGCGCCCCCGAACACCACGGCGAAAGCCTGGAGGCGCTCTTCGCCCACGTACCGGGCCTGAAGGTGGTCTCGCCGTCGAACCCGCATGAGGCCTACCACCTGCTCAAGTACGCCGCCACGCGGCCGGACCCGGTGATCTTCATGGAGCCCAAGTCGCGGTACTGGCAGAAGGGTGAGGTGGACACCGCCAGGCACGACGCAGATGGCGGCTCCCCCACCGGCGCCAAGGTGATGCGCGAAGGCCGCCACCTCACCCTGGTCGCCTGGGGCGCCATGGTGGCCCGTTGCCTGCAGGTGGCGGAGCTCGCGGCCGAGGACGGGATCGACATCGAGGTCCTGGACCTGCGCTGGCTCAAGCCGATCGACGCCGAGGCCCTCGCCGCCTCCGTGCGCAAGACGCGCCGCGCCGTCGTCGTCCACGAGGCGCCGCTGACCTCCGGCCTCGGCGCCGAAGTGGCGCAGCTGATCACGCAAAGCTGTTTCGACACCCTCAGGGCGCCGGTGGAGCGCATCACCGGCTTCGACGTCCCGTACCCCTCGGGCGACCTGGAAGATGAATACATCCCGAACATTGACCGGATCCTCTTCGGCATCCAGCGAGTATTGGAGTACAAACGTGGCTGAAATTTCTTTCCCGCTCCCGGATCTCGGCGAGGGCCTGATCGAGGCCACCGTGCTGGAATGGCTGGTTTCCCCGGGCGAGCAGGTGGAGCGCAACCAGCCGCTCGTGGAGGTCGAAACCACCAAGTCGGCCGTTGAATTGCCCAGCCCGCAGGCAGGTAAGGTAGTGCGTATCTACGGCGGGCCCGGCGACAAGATCAATGTCGGCGAGCCCCTGATTGTGTTTGAGGTGCCGGACAACACCGCCGGCATCGTGGGCACGGTCCCGAAGGAAGAGGCACCTAAGCGCCGGGTCCGCCTGAGCGCCGTACTTGATGAGGACTGAGAGCATGAGCGGCAGACACACCGGCGAACAGCATTCGCACACCGTTGAGGGCACCGACCCCCAGCTGTACGTGCAGGTGCATGAGCCCCAGAACGACGCCGGGCTCCGTCCCGTCCTGCTGCTGCACGGCTTCTCCTCCTCCTCCAAGCTCAACTGGGAAGACAGCGGCTGGCTCACTGCGCTCGTGGAAGCCGGCCGGCGCGTCATCACCGTGGATCTGCCCGGCCACGGCCGCAGCGGCGCCCCGGAGGACATGGACTCCTACTCCCCCAGCCGGATCCGTGCGGACCTGCTGCAGATAGTGTTCGACGCCGGCGCGCGGCCGCTGCGCGACGGGGACCCGTCCAGCGGGCTCGACGTGATCGGCTATTCGCTGGGGTCCCGCCTCGCCTGGGAGTTCGGGGCCACACAGCACGAGCTGGTGCACCGGCTGGTCCTGGGCGGCCCGAACGTCGCCGATCCCCTGGCGGACTTCGACCTGATCGCCGCGCAGCGGTACCTGGCCGACGGCACGCCGATCGCGGACGAGTCGACCGCCGGGCTGCTGAAGATGGCCATGCTGCTGCCCAGCAACAACATCTTCGCGCTGCTGTCCCTGGTCGAGGCAATCAAGACCGAGCCGTACGACCCCGCCGAAGCGGTCCCCCACATGCCGATGCTCCTCGTGGCGGGGGAAAACGACGACCGGGCCGCCACCATGCCGGAGCTCGCCGCCCTGGGCGCCAAGGCCGGCGGCCTGGTCGAACAGCTCGTGCTGCCGGGCCGCAACCACACCAACGCCATCACCAGCCGCGCCTTCAAGCAGGGCGCCATCAGCTTCCTGGGCGTCTAAACCCACCGTACAAAAAGCAACGCGGGGTCACTTACGGCCCATCCGAATGATCTGGATGGGCGCGCAGTGACCCCGCGTTGCTCTTTAACCCAGAGGGGCACGGACCTTGCGGTCCGCGCCCCTCGTGCTTGCCTGGTTGCTAGTGCTTTGCGGCTTCGGCCGGCGCGTGGTGCGCGACGCCGAGCGGGCGGCCCCTCGTTTCCCCGGTCAGCAGGACGCCGACGGCGGAGATGACGCAGAGGATCATGATGTAGATGCCGATGGAGCCGGTCCAGTGGGTGCCCTGCAGGAGGACTTCCGCGATGGTGGCCGCGAACGCGCCGCCGAGGATCGCACCGAAGGCGTAGCCGATCGAGATGCCCGAGTAGCGCACCTCCGGCGGGAACATCTCGGCGTACATGGCGGACATGGGGCCGTAGGACAGGCCCAGGCCGACCGTGAGGACGAACAGCGCGACGCCGTAGAGCAGGATGTTCTTGGTGTCGATCAGGGCGAACATCGGGATCATCCAGGCAAAGACAATGCCGTAGCCGATCAGGAAGGTCTTGACGCGGCCGATCTTGTCCGAGAGCCAGCCGCCGACCAGGGTGAAGATCAGCCAGCCGAAGGAGGCCAGCGTTGTGGCGAGCAGGATCTGCGGGGTGGGCATCTTCAGCGTCTTGGTGGCGTAGGAGATGAAGAAGGCAATCAGCAGGTAGCCGGCGGCGTTGTTGCCGATGAAGATCATCGTCGAGTAGAGGACGGCCTTCTTGTGCTTGCGGAGCAGCTCGCCCAGGGGCGCCTTGCTTTCTTCCTTGCGGTCCTGCATCTCCTTGAAGACGGGGCTCTCGGCGACCGCCCGGCGGATCAGGTAGCCGACGATGATCAGCACGATGGAGAGCAGGAACGGCACACGCCAGCCCCAGGACGCGAAGTCTTCCTTGGACATGGAGGTGTTGAGGAAGTACAGCAGGCCGGTCGCGAGGATCATGCCGACCGGAACGCCGATCTGCGGGTAGGCGCCGAACAGGCCGCGCTTGCTCTTGGGAGCATGCTCCACGGCCATCAGGGCAGCGCCGCCCCATTCACCACCGGCGGAGAAGCCCTGGATGACGCGGAGCAGGATCAGGAGGATCGGGGCCCAGACGCCGATCTGCGCGTAGGTGGGCAGCATACCGATCAGGGCCGTGGCGGCGCCCATCATGATCAGGGTGAAGACCAGCATGGCCTTGCGGCCGAGGCGGTCGCCCAGGTGGCCGGCGACGATCGCGCCGAGCGGGCGGAAGAGGAAGCTGATGCCGATCAGGGCGAAGGACAGGATCTGCGCCAGGCCCGGGTTGGAGTCGTTCAGCGGGGCGAGGAACAACGGCGAGAGCAGCGTTGCTGTCAGCTGGGCAAAAATGAAGAAGTCGTACCACTCGATGGTGGTGCCGACCAGGGTCCCGGCGAGGACCTTGCGTTCCTCATGTTTGCTGCTGGGACCCGCCTCAGAATCTACGGATGAAGTTACGGTCATTGGAACTCCGTTGCTGGGGGCAGAGGTACTGCCCGGGGTGGGTGCGAAGTGGATAACTGATGCCTCGTTAATTACTGATCGAACGGTCAGTTAGTATCCTGAATACTACTATGAAAGATGTGATAAGGCACACACATTCCCGGAAAGTGTCTTCCGCGGGTCAGTCGGTGCGGTTGAGCAGCTCGCGGACCCTGGCCCGGACCGGCTCGCGGTCGTAGGTGTTGACCAGGGCGCCAGCCATGCGGACGGGGTCTCCGAAGAAGAAGTACTCGTAGAGCGACTGGCGTCCGGAGAACCCGGAGATCGAGGCATCGAAGGCCAGTTTGAACAGCCGGACGCGCTCGGGGCCGGTCAGGGTCTTGCCCTGCAGGTACAGCTCGATGTCCTCCCGGGCCTCGCTGTTGACGTCCGCCTCCCCCGGCAGGGCCATGAGGCCCGACGCCGAGAACTTCCGGATGATCTGCGGGAAGCGCTGGGCGATCTTCGGGTACCAGTTGCGGGCGGCGTTCAGGGTGGACCACTTCGGCAGCATGACGCCGGCGTCGTTGAGTCCGGCGTCGGCCTCGGACGCGCGGACCAGAGCCTTGCCGATTTCGACGTCGATAATCAGCTCTGCGATGTCCTCCTGGATGTGCTGGAATCCGTCGATGCCGATCGATTCGGCCAGTTCCGATGCCAGGCCCAGGTAGAACTCGCTCTTGGCGATCGTGCGGGTGACCACCTGGTGGGTCATGAGCGCGCCGGCCCCGGTCTCGGTGTAGAAACTGTTGCACAGCTGCGGGTGGCCCAGCATGAAGATGCGCTCGTTGGGCACGAAGACGTGGTCAAAAACAGCGACGGCGTCCATTTCCTCATAGCGCGAGGCCAGCGGCTCGTCGTGGGTGCTGCCGCCGTTGTACAGCGAGGTGCGGCAGAGGTAGCGCAGGCCAGGGGCGTCGTTGGGGATGGCGAACGCGTACGAGTAGGGGGCGTCCTCCGGGGTGCCCCGCAGGACCGTGGACGGAAACACGAGCAGTTCGTCGGCGATCGGGGCGATGGTGGCGAGCATGCGCGCGCCCTGGATGACGATCCCGTCCCCGCGCTCCTCCACGATCCGGGCCGAGAGCTGGCCGCCGAGCTGTTCCGAACCGGAAACGGACCGGTTGACCTGCGGCGGGATGAGGGTGTGGGTGGCGAGCACGTCGTTTTCCCGGGCCCACTCGTAGTAGTTGCGGATGTTCTCGCCGAACTTCGGATCCGCCTGCGCGAACCACTTCCCCGCCGTGCCCAGCGCGGTCAGCGCGGAGTTCATATAGTCCCCGGAGCGGCCAAGGAAGCCGTTGGAGGACTCGGCCCAGGTGGAGATGGCGCGGCGCCGCCGCTGGAGGTCCTCGATGGTCTTTGGCACCAGGAAGGAGGCACTGACCAGGTCCCCCGTGCTGGGTGAGGCGTAAGTGAGCGCATCCTGGTACTGCGGATCATGCTGCATGTCGAAGAGCCTGGCGTAGGAGCGGGCCACATTGCGGAAGGCCGGGTGCTCGGCGATCTTCTCGCTGACCACCTCGCCGTCGATCACCACATGCGGCGTCATGGCATTGAGCTTGTCCAGGTACTGCCGTCCGGCGCGGATACCCATTGGTCGTCCTCCAGTCGTCGTTGAGCTGAGCTGTGTGAATGGATGTGGCGCGGCGCTAGAGCAGGTCCTCCATGCCCAGCAGGCTTTCCGGAATGGTAGTGAAGGTGCCGTTGGCGAACGCCAGCGCATCGCCGTTGCGGTAGTTGAAGTCCACTACCTCGCCGATGTACAGGGTGTGGTCGCCGCCGTCGTACGCCGCCCAGGGCCTGCATTCGAAATAGGCGAGGACGTTGGACAGCCGCGGCGCGGTGCCCCCCTCCACCCACAGCGGCTCGGGGCCGGGCCGGCCGGCGAAGTGCATGGCCAGGTACCGCTGCTCGGCGCCGAGGATGTTCACGGTGAAGGGCCGGCCGGCGAGTTCGTCGTGGGCCCTGGCGGTACGGGCGATGCTCACCAGGACCAGCGGTGGGTCCATCGAGACCGAGGTGAAGGAGTTCACGGTGATGCCGTGGCGCTTTGTGGCCCCGTCGAAGGTCACGATCGCGACGCCGGTGGCAAACCTGCCGAGGCTGCCCCGGAAGTGGTTGGCCCGCGGGGCTGACAGGGGGCCCTGGGCGCCCCCGGCGTGGCCGCGCGGCGTGGCAATCATCATTGATCCCTTGCGTTCGTTGCGTTTCCCGACCGTGGTGTGGGTGTGCTTTGGATCAGCCGTGTTCTCTAGTCGGGTTCTGCAATTGTGTTCTATAATCGAACAAACAGTTCCCATATAGAACGCTAGCTGACCATGAGCCGGAACACAAGGGTAGCCCGGCGAGCCCGGCGTCCAGTAACCCCGCACCTAGGATGGACCCCATGACCCCGAATGCCGGCACCGCCCAGGCTTCCCCGTCCCAGACGCTGTCCCGCGGTATCAGGGCGCTGGAGATCCTCGCCGAGGCCCAGCAGCCGCTGACCATTGCCGAACTCGCCGACGCCATGGGCGTCCACCGCTCCGTGGCCTACCGGATCCTGCGCACGCTCGAGGACCACTCGCTGCTGGTGCGTGACGACGGCGGCCGTGTCCAGCCCGGCCCGGGMCTCGCGGTCCTGGCCCGCGGGGTCTCCCGGAACCTGCAGACGGCGGCGCTGCCGGAACTGACCCTGCTGGCCAACACCCTGACCATGAGCGCTTTCGTGGCGGTCTGGGACCGGGAGGAGTGCGTGACGCTGGTGACCGTGGATCCGCGGCACAGCGGCGCCGCGGTGGTGCAGCACCCGGGGTCGCGGCACCCCATCAGCGCAGGAGCGCCGGGAATTGCGATCCAGTCAGCCTTCCCGGAGCAGGAGTGGCGGGCCCTGGTCCCGGGCATCCCGTACCGGTCCGAGGCGGCCGAGGCCCGGCACCGCGGCTATGCCGCCAGCCATGATGAAGTGATCCCCGGTGTGTCCTCGATTGCGGTGCCGCTGCGTGTTCCGGGCGGGCGTCCGGCCGCCCTCGCCGTCGTCTATATCCGCGCCGCGCAGGATCCGGACGAGGTCGCCGCGGCCCTGACCGAGGCGGCGCGTCGCATCGAGGCGCAGCTGGGCTGAGCCCGCGCCCCGTCCCGCAGGGCGCTGTCCCGTCGGGGTTTATGCGGCCGCGGCCGTCTTCTTCCCGCGCTGCCGCAGTACGACGGCGGCTGCCGTTCCGAGCAGGAACAGCGCCGTGGCGGCGCACACCGGAACCAGGAAGGCCGTCGAATACCCGAAGTTCTGCGCCAGCTGTCCGGCGATGGAGGATCCAAGCGCGGTGCCGGCCACAATGCCGCTGGCCAGGGCCGTCATGACCGTGCCGAGCTTTCCGGCCGGGGCCACGAGGCCGCCGATCGCGAAGACAGTGACCATGAGCGGACCAACGGGCAGGCCCAGGACCAGCAGTACAAGGACCATGGGCAGCGCCGTCGAGGGCAGCAACAACAGTGATGCGAAGCCGGCCATGAGGGCCGCGCAGGCAATCCAGCGGGTGTTCACCGTGAAGCGCCGGGGCCAGTACGCGACCGAGAGGGCGGCCGCGGCGGAGCTCAGTCCCATGACGGCGTAGAGCAGGCCCGCGAGTTCGGAGGTGGCGAAGCTGGCGGAGAAAGAGCTCAGTGCTGTCTGGGTGGAGCCGAAGAACGTGCCCATGCACACCATCGCCAGCACGGGGAGGGCGACGGCGGCGAAGGTTTTGACGCGCTGGGCTGCCGTGCGGGTTTCCCTGTGGTTGTCCCCAGCCGTWGTGGCCGCCGGGCCGGCCGCGTGTCCTGCGGCCGGACCGGCGGGCCGGCGCTTCGTTGTGCGGACCACCGCAAGGTGCGTGGGGTGGACGGCGAAGGCGGGTACGAGGACCACTGTCAGTGCTGCGGCGAGGGCCAGCGGAAGCCACGGCGCGAGCAGGCTGGCGAGGATTCCGACGAGTGCGGGGCCGAGCACGAAGGTGAGCTCGTCCGCGGTGCTCTCATAGGAAAGGGCGGTGTCCAGGTCCGCGGAGTTTCCGGCCGCACGGGTTCCGGAGCCGGACGTCTGGGACGTCAGCGCCATCCAGCGGACGCGGGCCAGCGGACCGACCTGCGGGCAGCTCACCCCGGCCACGAAGGCCGCGGCCAGCACGGGCACCGCGGCGGCAAGGTCGTGGACCCCGGGGATGAGGTAGGCCGTGAGGATCAGGGCGACGATGGCCACGGTGTTGGCGATGGCGGATACGAGCAGGACGCCGCGCTGGCCGAGCCGGTCAGCGAGGACGCCGAGGACGGGGGCACCGAGTGCGGAACCGATGCCGACGGCGCCGGCCGCGGCGCCGCCCACGGCGTACGAGCCTGTGACGGCGGTGACGAGTGTCAGGGCGCCGACTGTCAGCATGGCAAGCGGCAGGCGGGCGAAGAGCCCGAGGGGGATGAAGCTGTGGCCGGCGAGCAACGGCAGCTGCGCGTAGCGGCCGCCCTTTGCGGGCGCCGGGGCAGGCAGAGCGTCGGTCGAAATTGCGGGGGCCTGCTGCGCGTAGGTCGGCGGCAGTGGGGCGTCAAGAGTAGACACCAAAGACGTCGGTGAAGGGTTCATGGTTTCCGGGTTCGCTAAATACTGCGCATCGTCCCTCCTCCCGATGCGCGCGACCCGGTAACAGACCAATGATACCCGATCCCGGGGCGCCGGCCCTGGGACCAGTGCCCGGGACGGGACCCGGAGTAGGCCCCGGGACCGGTCCCAAAGCCGGCCCGGGGACCGGCTCAGGCCCGGGTGTCGTCGCTGATGTGCAGGGTGGAGCCGCTGCGGCCCTTGACCACCTGGAGCTGGGTGCCGATGCGCTGCTTCATTTCGGCGACGTGGCTCACGAGCCCCACCACCCGGCCGCCGTCGCGGAGGCTTTCGAGGGCGTCCATGACCTGTTCCAGCGCCTGTTCGTCGAGGCTGCCGAAGCCCTCGTCCACGAAAAGGGTCTCGATGTCCACGCCGCCGGACTCATGCTGCACGACGTCCGCCAGCCCAAGGGCCAGCGCCAGTGAGGCCATGAAGGACTCGCCGCCGGAGAGGGTGGCGGTGTCCCGGCGCTGGCCGGTCCACTCGTCCACGACCTCCAGGCCAAGGCCGGACTTCGCGCCGCGTGCTGCCTTGGCGTCGGTGTGCTGCAGCGTGTAGCGGCCATCGCTCATACCGATCAGGCGTTCGGAGGCAGCGACGGCCACCTGCTCGAGCCGGGCCGCGAGGACGTAGCTGTTCAGGCTCATGCGGTAGGTGTTGTCTCCGCCGCCCTTGGCCGCGTCCGCGACCGCGGTGAGCATCGCGGCCCGGTCCCGCGGTTCCCTGCCGGCGGCAGCGAGGTGCGCGTAGTCACCGGCGATGCGCCCGAGTATCCGGAGCGAGTTTTCCGCCAGCCCGGCAGCAAGCACAGCTTCCCGGGCTTTGCGTTCAGCCGCCGCCGATTCCGTCCTGAGCTCCTCGAGGGCGGCGTCGCTGACGATGTCCCCGGCGGCCCGCTCGGCTGCCGCCAGGGCCAGGTCCTCTCCGGCGAACAGTTCCTGGATCCTGGCGGCCTCGTCCTGTCCGGCCCGGATGGCCGTTTCGAGGCTTGTCGCCACCGGCGCTGGCAACAGCGCTTCCCGCGCCGCGGCTTCGGTGCTGAAACCGGCTCCGGGAAGGGCCTCTTCAAGGTTCCGGCGTGCCTCCGCGGTGCGGGCGGCGGCCTGTTCGTGGGCCGAGTGTGCGGCGTCGGCGTGCTCCAGGACCGCCGTGGTTGCCGTCAGGGCGGCGATCCGCTGTTCGAGGGTCGCGTGGCCGGCACGCAGCTTGTCCAGGGTGGCTTCGAGGGCCTGTGCCTGTTCGTCGATTTCGGCTATCGTCGATTGCGTCTGCGCGATGCCGGAGACGGCGTCGGCCTGCGCCCGCTCTGCGTCGGCGATCTCCGCTTCGAGTTCTGCCATCCGGGCCCGGCTGGCAGCAAGGTCCGTGGCAGCGCGGACCGCGTCATCAGCCCGTTCCCGGGCCAAGGCTGCCTCCTCACGGGCTTCCCCGGCAGGTGTGTTGCCGCCTTGGGCGGCCAGGACGGCGACGTTCTGTTGGGCCTCGGCGAGCTCACGACCTAGGGCGGCGACGGTTTCTTCTGCCGTGTCGCTGGCCAGTTGCGCGGCTTTCTCGGCCTCGGCGACGGCCAGGGCGGAGGCTGCTGCGGGAGCAGGCGCCGGGTGTTCAGGGCTGCCGCAGACAGGACATGGGACCCCGGCCAGGAGCTGGGTGGCGAGCTCGGCGGCGGCGTTGGTGAGCCGTTGCTCACGGAGGTCCAGCCAGTGCTGTCTCCGGTCCTGGTGCGTGCTGAGGGCAGCGGCGTGCTGTCCGGCGGTTGCCGCGCACTCGGCCTCGGCGGCGAGGAAGCGGCCAACGATGGTCACGAGTTCGTCCGCTGCCGTGGCTTCCTTGGTGCGCAACTGGACTTCCGCGGCCAGCTCCTCGAGGGGGCGGATGCCGGCGGACAGGGCCGCCGACTCAGTGCGCAGGGTGTCCAGTGCGGCGGCACCGGCCAGCCGTCCTTTTTCCAGCTCCTGCAGTTGCAGGCGCAGCCGGCCGCCGCGCTGTGTGAGCCCGAGGAGCCGGGCTTCGTCGGGCAGGCGTTCGGTGAGCACGGCGTGCAGGGACCGCAGCCGGGCGAGGGTTCCGCGGACGGCCGCGCTGTCCAACATGACGGATTTACCCGCCCGGACAGGGTCGGCATCGTCGTCGTCGGCGGTGGGGACGCCGGCGTCGAGGACGTCCTGCCCGGCGAGCTCCGGGTCTGTGGCGGCCGCGGACCGCAGCTGCCGCGCCGCATCCAGCAGGGCCGTTCCTGCCAGGTCCTCGGCTGCCGCGGCGCYTTCGACCGCCTGCAACTGGCCGCCGAGCATTTCGGCCTGGCGGTGCAGGCCCAGTGTGACGGCCTTGCCCGCCAGGACGGGGGCGGCGGCGTCGGCGTCGATCCGCCGCTGTTCCGCGGCGGCGAGTTTGGCGTGGCGGTTGGCCCGCGCGTTCGCCGCCTCCAACAGGGACGCCTGGTCGGCGGCCTGCTTCTCGGCTCCCGCAGCAGCGCTGCGCCGGCCCTCCACGGCGGCTGCCGCTGCGGCGTCGAGCCAGGCCAACAGGGCATCGGGCTCGTCCCGGCCGGGGGCGCCGTCGGGGTCGAGTTCGAGCGCCGCTGTTTCGGACTCCGCCTGTGCCAGCAGCAGGTCCAGCTTCGCGTTGAGGTTGGCGACCTCGGCCTTGGCGGTCTGCGCCTGCCGGGACAGTTCCTGTTCCACGGCTTCAAAGCGCTGCGTACCGAACAGGCTCTGCAGCAGCTCCAGACGGTCGGACGCCTTGGAGCGCAGGAACGCGGCGAAGTCCCCCTGCGGCAACATGACCACGCGCGTGAACTGGTCCCGGTTCATGCCCAGGACGTCGGTGATCTCGGCGCCGGCCTCATCATTCCTGCCCGATTTCTCCACCCACGCGCCGTCGATGCGTTCGCGCAGCAGCGTGTTGGCCTGCTGGACCGTGAAGCCGTTCCGGCCCCGGGCGCTCGGCTTGTCCCACGCGGGCGAGCGGGAGACTTCGAAGTGCCGGCCCTTGGCCGAGAATTCGCAGGTGACGCGCGGCTCGGCGGCGGCCTCCGCGTGGTCGCTGCGCAGCCGCTTTCCGTCCTGGCGGGCCCCGGGAACCGATCCGTAGAGGGCGAAGCAGATGGCGTCCAGGACGCTGGTCTTGCCCGCGCCGGTGGCGCCGTTCAGCAGGAAGAGCCCGTGTGCGCTCAGGCGGTCGAAGTCGATCCGCTCCGTGCCCGCAAACGGGCCGAACGCGGAAATCTCCAGGCGGTGGATCCTCATAGGGACGCTCCTTCCAGGCGCACGACGTCGAGCGCCTCGGCGAGGACTGCGGCTTCGGCGTCGGAAGCCGGCCTGCCCCGGACGTGCTCGAGGAATCCGCAGCAGACGGAGAGGTCGTCCTCGGCTTCGGCCAGCCGGCTGCTGTAGCTGGCTTTGGGCGCCGCGCCGGGACCATCGGGATCGAAGCCGAGCACCAGGGTGTCGGGGAACCGTGCCCGCAGGCGGTCCATCGCCTGGGCCGGGCGGGCCTCGTCAGTCAGCGTGATCTGGCAATACGCAGTCTCGGCCCACGCGAAGTCCTCCGACTCCAGAAGCTCATCCAGCTTCCCGCGGAGCACGGCGAGGGTCCGGGGCGCATCCCACAGCACCTCGCGCACGCCGCCGATCCCCTCGGCGTCGACCTCCACGAGCCAGCTGCCCTTCCTGTGCTTCGCCTCCGAGAACGAATACGCGAGCGGCGAGCCGGAGTAGCGCACTGCCGGCGAGAGCTCCTGCCTGCCGTGCAGGTGGCCCAACGCGGTGTAGCCAAAGCCGTCGAAGAGATCCAGCGGGACCGCGCCGACGCCGCCGATGCTCAGATCCCGTTCGCTGTCGGAGCTGATGCCGCCGCTGGCGAAGGTGTGCGCCAGCACCACCGAATGGACGGTCCGGGTCTGACTCCGCTGCCGCACGTCGGCACGGATCCGTTCGGTGGCGGCGCGGGTGACCTCGAAGTGGCTCGCGGTCTCGACGCCCAGCTGCTCGGCGACCAGCCGGGGCTCCAGCCAGGGGATCACGTAGATGGCGAGCACCGGCGCTGCCTCATTCCCGGCATCGTCCCCGAGCGGAAAGAGAACGGGAACGTCCAGTTCATTCAGCCGTGTGCGCAAATGCACTCCCCCGCGCTCGAGCAGCCGCGACGCGAACCCCAGCCTGATAGCGGAGTCGTGGTTGCCGCTGGTCAACACAACTTCGGCGCCGGCCCCGGTGAGGCGCACCAGGGCGTCATCCAGCAGGCCGACGACGTCGACGCCCGGCAGTGCGCGGTCATAGACGTCCCCGGCGATGAGGACGACGTCGACGCTCTCATCCCGGACAAAGGCCACAAGCTGGTCGATGAAGGCGCGCTGGGCATCCAGCATACCGATGCCGTGGAAGGACCGGCCCAAGTGCCAGTCGGAGGTGTGCAATAACCGCATATTCCTACGGTATCGGCTGCCACCGACACTCTTGCGCCACCACCCCGGAGGTGTGACGGAGGTTAAAAGTGGTCAGCAGTAGCTACTTCCCGCCCTTGCGGTCGAAGAAGCTGCGGGCCTCGTCGTTGCCGGCGGGGGCGGCCGAAGCAGAAGCGGTGGCGGCGGTGACGCCGGCCAGCCCAGCGTCATCGAAATCGGCGCCATCCGCATCGGCTTCCGTGAGCTCTCCGTCGGACTGGGCGGCGGGCCTTCCGTCGGACTGGCCGGCGGTCTGGGCGGTGGGCTGGCCGGTGACCGCGGCAGTGGCCGGGTCACTGGTCCGGGCCGACTGGACGAAGCCGCGGCATACCAGCCCGGCGATGGCCGCACCGACCACCGGTGCCACCCAGAACAGCCACAGCTGCCCGAGCGCGTCCGGGCCGCTGAAGATGGCCGACGCCGTTGCCCGAGCCGGGTTGAACGGCACATTTCCCAGGGCCTGGCCCAACTGCAGGAGCATCGCCGTCGTCAGGCCGACCGCGAAGGGCGCAGCCGCCCTGGACGGATTCCGGCGGGCGGTCGTGGCAAGGAAGATGGCCACGAGCAGTGCCGTGCCGAGGACCTCCACGAGCAGGACGCCTGCCATGGGCACCTGGATGATCGAGTGCTCGCCGAATCCCGCGGCCACGGTGGCGAATGCGCCTTGGGAGTCGTTGATGGTCGGCACGGTGCGCAGCACGCCGTACAGGGCGACGGCCCCGAGCACGGCGCCCACCAGCTGCGCGCCGATGTAGGCGGCGGCGTCGGCAAGCCGGATCCGGCCGGCGATGGCGTTGCCCACGGTGACGGCGGGGTTGAAGTGGCCGCCGGAGACGTAACCGACGGCGAGCATCGCCGCCGTCAGGGCCAGGCCGGCGGCCAGGGCGGCGGGCAGCGGGCTCGACTGCGGAATGGTGAAGAGCGGCACACCCAGGCCCGCAACCACGACGATCAGGGTCCCCAGGGCCTCGGCGGACAKCCGGGCCACGAGCCCGGGCCGGGGCGGAACGTCGCTGGCGGCCGGTGGCTGGACGTCAACGGCGTCGGGGGCTGGCACAAGCAGGGTCATGGTCAGGATTCCTTTGCTGGCGGCGCGCCCAGGGCTGCAGTTGCGGCGTCGCTGGACCGCCGCCGGGTTCGTGATCCGGGGCGGCCACGGCCGCCTGGAGAATGGGTCCGCC
>NZ_JBFTZL010000054.1:0-20306 GCF_056406825.1 Arthrobacter sp. P1_A5
AAGCTGCACCGGGTCAAGGTGCGGCTCGGCGAGGTGGAACAGCGATATCTGACCCCGGAGTCCGGCCTGGATGCCGGACTTGTGGCCGTGCAGCGGATCGGCAAGGACCAGCTGCTGCCGCGTGAGAGTGTCGGGCAGCTCGACGGGCTGGACCGCAAGCCCGTTTCCGTCACCGTCGAGGAGACCCTTCCCGCCCAGGCCGTGGCGGGCTCGCGCGTGGATGTCTGGGTGGCGTTGCCGGATACCCGCAACGGCTTCAGCGAGCCCTCCCTGCTCCTCTCCGGCGCCGAAATTGCCCAGATCACCCCGGGCAGCACAGCCCTGGGCTCCTCCCGTTCCACGGTGGTCATGGTGCTCGTCCCCGACGCCCAGATGCCCAAGTTGCTGGGGGCCCAGGCCAACAAAGCAAAGATCGCGGTCGTGTGGAACCCGGGCGGTACCTCGCGATGAGCATTCCCGTGGTGACTGTGGGGGACTCTCGCGATGACCTGGTCGGCGGACTGGAGAGGCTGCACGGGCCCGTGTCCGTTGTCCGGCGGTGCAGCGAGCTGGCGGAACTGCTGGCCGCCTGCCAGAGCGGGTTGGCCCGCGCCGCCGTCGTAGCGGCCGGCAGCGAAGAGCTGACGGCCTCGCTGGTGGACCGGCTGTCCGCCGTCGGCGTCGTCGTCATCGCCTTGACCGACAATCCGGAGGAAACTGTCCGCCTGCGGACCATTGGCGTGGCAGCGGAAGCCCGGGCCGTTGACGCCGCGGCCCTGGCGGCGCGGATTTCCGCAGCGGTGGCGCAGCTCAGTGGCACCGGAGCGGGGCCCGGGCCGGCCGCGGGTGACAGCGCCGCGTCCGTCGCCGCCGCAGGGCAGGTGCCGCGGTCTTCCGGGGCGCAAACCGTCACCGCAAGCCCAGGCGCGAAGGGCCGGATCATTGCGGTCTGGGGTCCGGCCGGGGCGCCGGGCCGGACCCTGGTGGCCGCCAACATCGCCGGGGAGCTGGCCGCGGAAGGCCATTCCGTGCTGCTGGTCGACGCCGACAGCTATGGTGCCAGCGTGGCCGCCCTCCTGGGTCTGCTTGACGAGGCCGCCGGGCTGGCCCAGGCCTGCCGGCTGGCAGACCAGGGCTTGCTTGACGCCGAGGCCCTGCTCAGGATCGCCACGACCGTGCCGACCAAGGCCGGCGCGCTGCGGGTGCTCACCGGGATTACGCGGGCGGACCGCTGGACGGAACTGCGCGCCGCGGCCCTCACGCTGGTGCTGGAGCGGGCCCGGGAGATTGCGGATGTCACTGTGGTGGACACCGGCTTCTGCCTCGAAGCCGATGACGAGCTTGGCTTTGACAGTGGCGCGCCGCGCCGAAACGCCGCGACCCTGCGAAGCCTGGAGCTGGCCGACACGGTCTTTGCCGTCGGGGCGGCGGACTCCATCGGGGTGCCGAGGCTCGTCCGCGGCCTCGCCGAGCTTCAGGCGGCCGTCCCGCAGGCGGCGCCGCAAGTGGTCCTGAACAAGGTCAGGACCTCCGCGGTTGGGCGCTCGCCCGAGCGCCAGCTGCGGGCCGCCTGGGAGCGGTACGGCCCCTCGGCGCCGTTGTCGGCGTTCCTGCCCTCCGACCCCGCGGCGAGCGACGCCGCCCTCCTGTCCGGGGCACTTTTGCTCGAATCCGCCCCTGAATCCGAGTTGAGGCACGCGATCGCCATTTTGGTTTGTGCACCTGCCCAGCGAAATAAGAAATCCTTTGTCTTTTCTTCTACAGCACGACGCCGGGCAAAGGGTTAGGGTCAACGTAAGGGCCGCAAAGAGGCGGCTGTGAACTTCTTTTATGGAGGCGTTTCGATGTCGTCTGGGTCCAGCGTGGAGGATCAGCCCGTCTCGATCGGTAGCAGCGAAAGCTACCTCGGGGATTACTACGAGCACCTCGCGGAGGAGGATTTCCGGGCCTATCCCCAGGAAGTCCTGACGGCAAGGACCGAAACCCACCGCCAAATCGCGGCGACGCGGAAGCCGGGCATCGCAAACATCGCCCTTCGTGACGAGGCAGACTGCAGCGTCCTGTACATCGTCACCGACGATATGCCCTTCCTCGTGGACTCCGTCAACGCCGAACTGGTCCGGCAGAACGCGCCCATCCACCTCGTGCTGCACCCACTTTTCGTAGTGACCCGCAACCGGGAGACCGGCAACCTCGTCAAGGTGGCCCGCGTCCCCTCCCACCTGGGCATCTCCAGCGGTGACACGGCGGCCATGCCGAACCTCTCCCACCTGATCGCCGAGGGCGACAACGCCTCGCACATGGAATCCTGGATCGCCGTCGAGATCGACCTCGTCGACGAGGAGAAGCGCGCGGAGCTGGTCAAGGGAATCTCCCGCGTGCTTGGCGACGTCCGCGCCGCCGTCGAAGACTGGCCGAAGATGCGCACGAAAGCCCTTGAAATTTCCGCGGATCTGGACCGGGTGGCCAACCGGGCGCAGATTGCCGAGCTGCGCCAGGCCCAGGACCTGCTCCGCTGGCTCGATGACGGGAACTTCACCTTCCTCGGCTACCGCGAATACGACCTCGTCAACGAATCCGGCGAGGATGTCCTGGAACTGCGCGAGGAAAGCGGCCTCGGCCTGCTCCGCGCCGGTGCGGACACACGCCAGGTCCAGCACCTCACCGAGGCCGGCAGGAAGAAGGCCCGCGAGAAGCGCGCGCTCGTGATTACGAAGGCGAACTCCCGCTCTACCGTGCACCGCCCGGCGTACCTGGATTACATCGGCGTTAAAAGCTTCGACGCCGCCGGCAACGTCAACGGCGAACGCCGCTTCATCGGCCTGTTCGCCACGACCGCCTACGCCGGTTCCGTCCGCGATATCCCCGTAGTCCGGGAGAAAGTCGCCGCTGTTCTCAGCGACGCCGGCTTCCCGCCGGACTCGCACTCGGGCAAGGACCTCCTCGGCATCCTTGAAACCTATCCGCGCGATGAGCTCTTCCAGATCGAAATCCCGGACCTCGCCGCCATCGCCACCGGCATCCAGCGGCTGCAGGAACGCCGCCGGACGCGGCTCTTCCTCCGCCCCGACATCTACGGCCGCTTCATGTCCGCCGTCGTCTACCTGCCCCGCGACCGCTACACCACCAACGTCCGCCTGCGCATTGAGCAGGAACTGCGGGAGACCTTCAACGCCGTCTCCATCGACTACGAGGCGCGCATGACAGAGTCCGCTCTGGCCCGCCTCTTCTTCCGGATCCGGCTGCCCAAGGACGCCGACGTCAGCAACGTCAACAGCGACGAACTGGAGAAGCGCCTGGTCCGGGCCGCCCGTTCCTGGGGCGAAGGCATTTCCGAAGTTCTGCGCGCCCGCGGCGACGGCGCCAAGGAACTGGCAGCGGTCTGGGCCGAGGCGTTCCCGGCCGGGTACCGGGTGGACTACGAGATCGAAGACGCGCTGCAGGACATCGACCGCTTCGAAAAGTACGGTGCCGCGGCCGAACGGGCCGGCGAAGCCGTCAAGGAGCACCCCGGCGTCCACGTGTACCTCCCCGACGGCGCCGGAGCCACACTGGAAGAGGACGCCCGGGTCAAGCTCTACATGCTGGAGCCGAAGAGCCTGAGCCAGATCCTGCCGTACTTCCACAACCTCGGGCTCGAGGTCCTGGACGAGCGCCCGTTCGAGATCGAGACCGCGGATCACCGGGACTTCTTCCTCTACGACCTCGGCCTCAAGTACCCCGCCGGAGTGGATCCCCAGGCCACCGGACAGTTGCTGGGCGAGTTCTTCGGCGCCGCCGTTACCGGCGCCGTGGAATCCGACAGCTTTGACCGGCTGGTACTGCGGGAGGGCATGCACTGGCGCCAGGTTGTCGTACTGCGCGCTTACGCCAAGTACATGCGGCAAATGGGCAACACCAACTCCTTCGGGTTCCTGGCTGACACCCTGCTGGCGAACCCGGACGTCACCCGGGGACTCAGCGCCCTGTTCACTGCCCGGTTCGACCCGGCGCTCAGTGACTCCGGCCGCGTGCTCAGGGAGGTAGAGGTCCTCGCCGGACTGGATGCAGCGATCGAGCAGGTCGCGACCCTCGATGCCGACCGCCTGCTGCGCACGTTCAAGAACCTGATCCAGGCCACGCTCCGCACGAACTACTTCCAGAACAAGCCCCACATGAGCTTCAAACTGGATCCGTCCCTGATCGAGGGCCTGCCCTTCCCGCGGCCGATGTTCGAGATCTGGGTCTACTCTCCCCGGGTCGAGGGCGTGCACCTGCGCTTCGGCAAGGTGGCCCGCGGCGGCCTGCGCTGGTCGGACCGGCGCGAGGACTTCCGCACGGAAATCCTGGGCCTGGTGAAGGCGCAGACCGTCAAGAACGCCGTCATTGTTCCGACGGGCGCCAAGGGCGGCTTCTACGCCAAGCAGCTCCCGGACCCCGCGGCAGACCGCAGCGCCTGGATGGCCGAAGGTGTTGAGAGCTACAAAACGTTCATCCGCGGACTCCTGGACATCACGGACAACCTGATCGTGACGCCCGAGGGCGAAACCGTCCGGCCCCCGGCCGACGTCGTGCGCCATGACGACGACGATTCCTACCTTGTGGTCGCGGCCGACAAGGGGACGGCGTCCTTCTCCGACATCGCCAACGGTCTGGCCGGCGAATACGGCTTCTGGCTCGGGGACGCCTTCGCCTCCGGCGGCTCCGTCGGCTACGACCACAAGGCCATGGGCATCACCGCCCGCGGCGCGTGGGAGTCGGTCAAGCGCCACTTCAGCGAACTGGACCTCGACACCCAGGCCGAGCCCTTCACCGTGGTGGGCGTCGGTGACATGTCCGGCGACGTGTTCGGCAACGGCATGCTGCTCTCCAAGCACATCCGCCTGCTGGCTGCCTTCGACCACCGGCACATCTTCCTCGACCCCACCCCTAACGAGGCAACGTCCTACGCGGAACGCCAGAGGCTCTTCGAACTGCCCCGGTCCTCCTGGGATGACTACGACAAGTCGCTCATCAGCGAAGGCGGCGGCGTCTTTGCCCGGCAGGCCAAGTCGATCCCCGTGTCCGCGCAGGTCCGTACCGCCCTCGGCCTCCCGGAGGGCACCACGGAACTGAGCCCGCCGGAGCTCCTGCGCGCCATCCTCCTAGCCCCGGCCGATCTGCTTTACAACGGCGGCATCGGCACCTACGTCAAGGCCAGCACCGAAACGAATGCCGAGGTCGGCGACAAGGCCAATGACTCCATCCGCGTTGACGGCCGCGAACTGCGGGTCAAGGTGGTTGGGGAGGGCGGAAACCTGGGGATGACCCAGCGCGGACGCATCGAGGCCGCGCTGCAGGGCGTCATCCTCAACACGGACGCGATCGACAACTCGGCCGGCGTCGACTGCTCGGACCACGAGGTCAACATCAAGATCTTCGTGGACCGGATGGTAGCGGCAGGCAAGCTTGAGCCCGCCGAGCGTGCGGACTTCCTGGCCTCGATGACCGACGAGGTCGGCCGGCTGGTGCTTGAGGACAACATCGACCAGAACATCCTGCTCCTCAACGACCGGATGCGTGTCTCCGAATGGAGCCCGAGCTACGAACGGCTCATGGACTGGCTGGAAAAGTCGGCGGACCTCAAGCGGGACCTCGAGGCCCTGCCCACCACGGACACGCTGCGCGAGCGCCTGGAACAGGGCCAGGGGCTGACCTCTCCGGAGCTGTCGGTCCTGGCCGCCTACGCCAAGATCGAACTTGCCACGGCTTTGCGCGACAGCGACCTCGCCGATGACCCGTGGTTCCGCATGACGCTGCGGGCCTACTTCCCGGAGCAGCTGCGGGAGAGGTTCGACGCCGAACTGGACACCCACCCGCTGCGTCGGGAGATCATCGCGACCGTGGTTGCCAACGACATGATCAACCTCGGCGGCATCACCTTCGCGTTCCGTGCCATCGAGGAAACCTCGGCCACGGAGGCCGCCGTCGCCAAGGCGTTCGTGGCCCTCCGCGAGGTCTACGAGCTGGACATCATGGTCAAGGAACTCAACGAACTGCCGGCGTCGTTCCCGACCGAACACTGGAGCACCGTCCACCTGGACATCCGGCGGCTGCTGGACCGCGCCGTCCGGTGGCTCCTCGGCCAAGGCTCGGCGTCCCGTCCGATCGCCGAGATCGTGGCCGAATTCAAGCCGCTGATGGATCCCATGCGGGCCCGGCTGCTCGACTACCTCCGGGGCGACGACCGCGCCCGCGTGGCCGAATGGCTGGAGAAGGCGCGCAGCTGGGACCTTCCGGAAGACCTGGCCCACCGCTGGGCGGAACTGTTCGAGAGCTTCGTGCTCCTGGACATCGCCAAGATCGTCCACGGCAGCAAGGAATCCGTGGCCGATATTGCCCACGTGTACTACACGGTCTTCAACCGCTTCCATGCAGATTCCCTGCTCGAACGCATCACCAAGCTGCCGAGGGAGGACCGCTGGCAGGCCCTGGCCCGCGCAGCCCTTCGCGATGACCTCTACTCCACCGTCTCGGACATGACGACGGCCGTGCTGGAGTGCACCCCGGCCGGGACTCCCGCCGAGGAGCGTCTTGCGGTCTGGGAGGGCCAGAACGCGGAGCAGCTGGGCCGGGCGAAGTCAATGTTTGACGAGGTCAATGCGCTCGAGGCGGATGACATGGCCTCACTGTCGGTAGCATTGAGGCTCTTGAGGTCAATCGTCCGACGCTAAGGGGCAGCCGTCCCTGGCGTCGCAAATGGAGGTGCTGTGGCAATCTTTACGGACCCAATCAGGGAACATGCTGWTTTTGGCCCGGGGGATGCCGAATGGCTGCATCTCCTGGTCGGCGACTGGCAGATGGTCGCCGACCTCGCGTTCGCCGACCTGGCCCTGTGGTTTCCGCACCCGGAGTTCGGCTATGTGGCACTGGCCCACGTCCGCCCCTCCACCACGCACACGGTGTTCCACGCCGACTTCGTGGGGGAGGGGATCCGGTCGGACCTGCAGCCGCTGGTCGACAAGGCGTGGGAGAGCCGCGCGATCGAACGCTCCAACGAGACCAACTGGAGCAGCGACATGGCCCTGCGGGTCGAGGCGGTCCCGATGGTCCGCAACGGCCGCACCCTGGCGATCGTGACCTCCCATATGGACCTGTCGAGTTCGCGGATGCCGTCCCGGCTCGAGCTCACCTACCGGCAATGCGCCTACGATTTGCTGCGCATGGGCACCCTGGGCCTGTGGCCGGACTTCGCGTCGCCCACAGGCTCGCGCCGCGGCGCGCCCCGTGTGGGTGACGGTTTGATCAGGCTCGACGCCGAGGGGATCGTGCAGTATGCCAGCCCCAACGGGGTCTCCGCGTTCCGCCGCCTCGGCGACGGCGAGTCCCTCGAGGGCCGGTCCCTCGCCGAGGTCACCGCCGGGCTTCTGCGGGACCGGCGCATGGTCGATGAAACCCTGCCGCTCGTCGTCACGGGCCGGATGCCGTGGCGCAGTGAAATCGAGTCACGCGGCGTGAGTCTTTCGCTGCGCGCGATCCCGCTGCGCGACGAGCAGCAGCGGTTCGGCGCCCTGGTCTTGTGCCGGGACGTCTCGGAGCTGCGCCGCCGGGAGATGGAGCTGGTCACCAAGGACGCCACGATCCGCGAAATCCATCACCGGGTGAAGAACAATCTGCAGACTGTCGCCGCCCTCTTGCGGATGCAGTCGCGGCGCATGGTCAGCGACGAGGCCAAACAGGGGCTCGAGCAGGCCATGCGACGGGTGGCGACCATTGCCCTCGTGCATGAGACGCTCTCGCAGGGCCTGACCCAGAGCGTCGATTTTGACGAACTCATCGGCCGCCAGTTCAGGCTCTCTGCCGAGGTCGCCTCGCCCTCGCAGCAGGTCAAGACACAGCGTTCCGGCCTCTTCGGCGAACTGCCGAGCGACTTCGCCACCCCGTTGGCCCTGGTCATCAACGAGCTGGTCACGAACGCCGTCGAGCACGGGCTGGAGGGGCGCACCGGTACCGTCTGGCTCGTCGCCGACCGGTCGGAGAGCGAGGACGGGGATGAACTTCTTACCGTGACGGTGGAGGACGACGGCGTCGGACTGCCGGACACGCCGTATGTCGAGGGCCTGGGCCTGCAGATTGTCCGCACGCTGGTCATGAGTGAACTTGGTGGCACCATCCACTGGCAGGGAAGGGACGGCGGGGGAACCGCCGTCCAGATTGTCCTGAGCCTGACGCCGCGCTGACAGCCTGACGCCGGGGGCACTGATGCCGGGCGCACCGGCTTAAACGGGCAATGGCCGCGGACCTGTGGGTCCGCGGCCATTGCTGCAGGGTCGTGCGATCGTTGCCGGCACCGTAGCTATCGGTGCTTGGGCAGCAGAATCAGGAGGCGCGCCGTGCCCTTGCTGCGCGGCGCTTGAGGGCGCGGCGCTCGTCCTCGCTCATGCCGCCCCACACTCCGGCATCCTGGCCGGACTCCAACGCCCACTGCAGGCAGGTGTCCACGACCGGRCAGCGCCGGCAAACACTTTTCGCTTCCTCGATCTGCAGGAGGGCAGGGCCGGTGTTTCCTACGGGGAAGAACAGCTCCGGGTCCTTGTCAAGGCAGGCTGCGCGGTTACGCCAATCCATGCTGATCAGTCACTCCATTCCTGGGAACTCGTTAAATGCCTTTGTGAAATTATTCACTAGAGGCTTCATAAGAAAAGGGCCCATTGGGGCCCCCTCGGTCATCTGGATTAAGCGTGTCATGTTAACGCTGTGTAAACAAGGGGTAATAGAGGCCAAGATGCCTCGAGACCGTGAGCGATGCATCACATTCAGTGGCGGCGTCCTCACATCTAGTCGACTATGTCCGGTAGTGTGCCAGTGTGTCAAGGCCCCCTGTGAACCCTGAAGATCCCCGTGAAAATGCCGGCGAATACCCCGGTGAGAATCCCCGCGAAACCCCCGGTGAGAGTCTCCCTGAAAATGCCGGCGGGCCTCCTGAAGCAAATTCGCTGCCGAATCCGGGCGTAGCCCCTGGCGGTGGCCCTGTGCGGCCTCGGGGAATTGTTGTCATCGCCGTGGTCGTGGCACTGGAAGCCACGGCGCTGCTCGTGGCGGCCGTCTGGTACGGGACACAGCTTCTGACCGGGGCGCCGGTACTCTCTTTTTGGGGTGCCGTCTTTACGCTCTGCCTGCTGCTGGCCTTCTCCGTGTGGCTCTTTGCCGTCGCCCGCTTCCTGCTGCGGGGGTTCCGCTGGCCGCGGGCCGGTGCCCTCGTGGCCCAAATCTTCGTGCTGACCATTGGCTTCCCCACCCTGACCGGCGGCTATCCGTTGGCCGGACTGGCCATGCTGGTCCCCGCTGTGACGGCGATCGTGCTTCTGTTCGACAAGCGGGTCATAGCTTTCGCCTCACGGGCAGCCGGAGCCCCTCCCGCCCTGTAGAGGTCCGTCCCGTGCGGCGTGCCGCCCGGGGGAGATGTGGTCCGGGCCGCCGTCGGCGCGGAGGAGTTCCGGGCGGACGGCCGGGCGGAGCGCGGCCAGCTGGACCGGCGTCGCGCGGCCGTCGGAAATGACGACGGCGCGTCCCGGCGGAGGACTGTGCTCCGGTTCGAACCGGACCCCGAACGGCTCACTGTCCATGAACCCCCGCGGACGTATCAGGACCGCCCGCCCCTGGCCGCGCGCGATGGCAGCGAGATCCACCCGTTGCCCAAAGCCCGGGCCAAATCCCGCGGTGAGGATCACCCTCCAGCCCAGGCTGTTCAGGGACGCCAAGGCCCTGTTGGCCTCGGGTGAGAGCAGATCGGCGTCGTCTGCGAGCGCAATCGCTGTCCGGTCCAAGGTGCCCGCGAGTGCGCTGGCGTGGAGCCCGGACCAGTACTGGCCGGATGCGGTTCCCGGCCGTGGCGCGAGCCAGGCGCAAGCAGGGTTCATCCCCGGCAGTGCAGCCAGCAGCGTGCTTTTTCCCGAGCCGGGGCCGCCGAGGACCGCGAGAACGCCGCCGGAGGGCAACTGAATCCCCTGCGGCCGCAGTTCGTCGCCGCCGACCCCGAGGACCAAAGCAACCGCCGGGACCGGGACATCCGCCGGGCCGGGCATGGCGCCGGGCCCGGCAGCAGGCCCACGAGTCCTCCGCCCTGGACCGGAGCCGCACCGGGCCAGCACCTCGTCCACGGTCACCGACCCGGGCAGCGCRTCCACCCGGAAGGGCCTCTTCGACACGGCCCCACTCGTGGGACGCGGCCCGCCAGCGGCCGCTGGTTCGAACAGCTGGGCGGCGTGCCCGGTCGCAAGAGGCGTGGGAACGAAGGCGCCGAACACGGCCACGCGGCCGGGGACCGGTTCCAGCGCCGGAAGCCGCGGCCATGCGAGGCGGCCTTCGTCGCTAGAGCCTAAAGGGAAGAAAATCCGGTTGGGCAGGCCAGCGAAGAACCTCGCGGTCACCAGCTCACGCCCGCCGGAGACGAGGACAGTGATCCCTGCCAGGGAACCGTCCCGCACGATGTCATGAAAGAGGTCTTCTGCCCACGCCAGCGGCCCGGACCGGAATGCCGAAACCCAGGCGCCCCAGCCGCTGACCACCAGAACCAGCCCGGGCCGCGGCCGGCCCGCAGGCGCACCCAGCCGTGACGTGGCTTCTTCGGCGACCCGCCGCAGCACCCTGGCAGCCCGGCGCACTTCGTGCAGGCCGGCTACGGCGCCGACTCGGGATTCCGCTGCGGTGCCGCTGAAGGCGCTGGCGGCGTCAAGTATGTACAGGTGCGACTCCACAGTGCCGGCCAGAAGCTGATCAACTGCGAGGGCCAAAACTGGGTCCCCGGCGCCGGTTTCAGCGCCGATAAGGCCCAGATGCCCATGCCCGGCGGGACTCCAGCCCAGCTCCGTGACGCGTTGGAGTTCCGGCAGGTCCACCCGGCCCAGCCTGACCATGTCCCGCCCGGCGTGCCCGGAACCTGGGTGCGGCAGCAGGGCGGGCAGCGGATCTGCCACCGGCCGGCGGGGCGTTCGTGTGCCGAGACCCTGCCACACGGCCGCAGCGGCGTCGATCAGCGCCGCCGCCCCATGTGCCGGAGCCAAGGCCGGAGTCAGGGCCGGAGCCGGAAGCGGTGCCAGGACCGCGCCGTCGTCTGCTTCGCGTCCGGCGGAGCCGTCGGACCGGAAACCGGCGGCTGCCGGTGGCCGGGTCAGCTCGTCCGTGGCCGTGCGAACCGTGACCGTCCCGGGTGACCGCGGGGCGGCCCGGGGCGTCAGGGTGGCCGTCTGGAATTCCTCCGGAGCTTGCGCACCGCGGATCAGGAATGCCCGCCCGGGGCGTGAGATGGGAATCGCGGCCGCGAGCCCAGAGCCCATCACGTCGGAGGATTCGGGGCCGGACTGGACCCGGAGCGCGATGCATGTGGTGACGTTGGCCCTGATGTCGGCGTTCAGGGCTCCCTGCGGGCGCTGGGTGGCCATGATGAGGTGTATCCCAAGTGACCGGCCGATGGCGGCAATCCTCATAAGCTCGGCGAGGGCGCCGGGCGCTTCGTCCACCAGGATCCTGAACTCGTCAACGATGATGACCAGAGAGGGGACTGGCGGTCCGGCGGCCGGTGACGCCTTGTAGGCCGCGAGATCCGGGGCATTGGCCCGGGCGAGCAGTTCCTCCCTCCTGCGGACCTCGGCCCGCAGGGAAACCAGTGTGCGCTCCACCTGCGCAGCGCCCAGATCGGTCAGCATGCCGACGCAGTGCGGGAGGCCGGTGAGTGGGCCCAAGCCGGAGCCGCCCTTGAAATCTATGAAGAGCAGGTTGACCCGGTCCGGCGGATGGCTGGCCGCGAGGCCGGCGGCAAGAGTCCGCAAGAACTCCGACTTTCCGGAACCCGTGGTCCCCGCGACCAGGAAGTGTGGACCGTCAGCCTTCAGGTCGATCCGCACGGCACCCCGGACCGCTGCGCCGACGGGCGTACCCAGCCCGGCCTCCGCGCCGCTCCGGGACCAGCGCCGGGAGATGTCCTGTGCAGCGAGGGGAAGGACGTCTGACAGGCTGCAATGATGCGGGATGGCTGGCGGGGGAGTCGCCGGCGTACGCCGTGCGGCACTGAACCCACGGCAAAAGCGGTCAAAGACCTCGGCCGGGACCAGATCCGGCACGAAGTCCACGGGCGGGGACCCAGGCCTGATCAGGGCGCCGCGCCGGCCGAGGACAATGCCAGGGTGTACGCCGGAACCGGGCTCCGGCGAGCACTCGATCACCCTCCATCCGTGCGCCGCCGCCATTGCCCTGAATGGCGGGCAGGCTCCAGCAGCGCCCGGACCGGGCGCGGCACCTGACTGCGCCGGAGAGTTCCAAAGAATGAGGACACCGCGGTCGAATCCTTCGCCATGAACCGGAGGACCGCCTGGTCCGCCTGGATCGCCGGGACCGCCAGGGCCGCCGGGGCCGCCGGGACTGCCGGGACTGCCGGGGCCGCCTGAACCGCCGGGGCCGCCGGGATCGCCGGCCAGCACGGCCGCAGTGGTGGCGTCGTTCGCGGACAGTGTGACGCCGGGCAGGAAGCGCGCCGGCAACGGCACCGTGTCCGCCGGGCCATGCAACAGCAGTCGGGTGCTCTCCGCCAGGGGATAGGCGGCCAGTTGCAGGATGAACGAGCGCATCAGTCCGGCCGTCGCGGGCGCGGGGCCGTGGACGGTCAACACCGCCGGGACCGGGTCCAAGGTCAGGGGCACCTGGCCGAGCGGCGGTGGCCGAAAGCCGGCGTCGGGTGGTTCGGGCCGGATGTTCGCGCTCTGTTCCGCCAGCCCGAGCCGCAGGCAGATGTCCGGCGGCTCCCCGCCAGGCGCACGGGCTGTGGGGGGCACCGCAGCCGCGCAACCAATGGTCAGGTCAGCCGCGGAGGGTGCGGCGTGCCGGCGTCGTTCCCTGTCCTGCAGGGCGGCCCCCGCCACAGCGGCCTGGAACTCGCGGCGCTGGCGGCGGCCCGAAAGAAACGGGACCAGGACGGACACGCCAGAGACTGCGGTGAAGGCCAAGAACATCCACATGCCGGTGAGAAATGCCAGGCCGACGCCGACCAGGAGCGGCAGCACCGCGGCCAGCGCCATGGCGGCGCGGTGGCCTGGGGCGGCGGTGCCGCGGACAACCAGCGGCGCGGCAACGCTGGAGCCTGCCAGCGACGTCACGGCGTCCGGGGCAGCACGGGGCACACCCGATGGCCAGAGCCGGAGCGAGATAGTGGAGTCGCCGCAGCGGATCGAGGACGCCGTGGTCACCGGGGCCTTTCGCACGCTCCGGCCATCGACGCTGGTGCCGTTCGCACTGCCGAGGTCCATGATCGTGACGTCCGAGTCCGCCACGTCCAGGCGCGCGTGCTCCCGGGAGAGCGCGGCATCAGGGATCACGACCTCGGTGCCGGCGCGTCCGATCCGGAACCTTCCCCGCCGCAGGGCGACAAGCGTGCCCGCGCCGGGACCGCTGTCCACGGCGAGCAGCAACGTGGCAGCGTGCCGTTGGCCCGGCCCGGAGCGGAATGCCGCGCCCGATCCCGTCACGAGCCCAGCACCCTCAACCGGCACAGCACCCTCAACCGGCCCAGCACCCTCAACCAGCACAGCACCCTGGACCAGGGGAGGCACGCCAACGGTCATGGCGGCGATCGGAGCTCCCCGGACCGACAGCTCACCGGTCCCGTAGCGCCGGGCGACGGCAGCCTCCAGGTCCGCGCCCGGGCAAGGGTCGGGGACCTCGACGGAGAGCTCAATGAGCTGCCCGTCCGGCGTCGTACCGGCTGCGGGGGCGCGCTGCATCAGGCTGCTGGGCGCGAGAGTGCAGTGGTAAATCATCCGCGGCATCCTTTCCGAGCGGCCGTCCGGTTCCACGGGTCCTGTTCCACGGGTCCGGTTCCACAGTAGGGAGACTCCGGCCCGGCAGTGCCGGGGAAAATGATCCATGTGGAAAACGCTTCGGAGCGGCGCCGCTGCCCCCGCCATGCGGGGCTCCCGGACCCGTGACGGGGGTGGCATCTGATCGCTGGGCCAGCCGCGATTCGCCGGTACCCACAGGGTCTCAGGTAGGCTAGACCAGCAGACAATGCACAACATTGCGCTGCCCGCATTCGAACCAGGAGAGTTTGTGACCGCTGACCTCGTCATCGTAGGGTCGGGCTTTTTCGGCCTGACAATCGCAGAACAGGCCGCCACTGAGCTGGGCTTGAAGGTAGTCGTCATCGACCGCCGGCACCACATTGGCGGCAACGCCTACAGCGAAAAGGAAGAGCAGACCGGCATTGAGGTGCACCGCTACGGTGCCCACCTCTTCCACACGTCCAACGACCGCGTGTGGGAGTACGTGAATCGCTTCACGACGTTCACGAACTACGTCCACAAGGTCTACGGCGTGCACAAGGGCGAGGTCTACTCCCTGCCCATCAACCTGGCCACGATCAACCAGTTCTTCCGGGCCAACCTCACACCGGGGCAGGCCCAGGAACTGATCAAGGAGCAGGCCGGCGAACTGGCCGGCACCGATCCGCAGAACCTGAACGACAAGGGCATCCAGCTGATCGGCCGCCCGCTCTACGAGGCGTTCATCAAGCACTACACCGGCAAGCAGTGGCAGACGGATCCGAAGGACCTGCCCGCGGGCATCATCTCCCGCCTTCCGGTGCGCTACAACTACGACAACCGGTACTTCAACGACAAGTACGAGGGCCTTCCGACCAACGGCTACACGGCGTGGATCGAGAAGATGGCCGAACAAGCCAACATCGAGGTGCGGCTCAACACGGACTTCTTCGATGAGTCCCACGAGTACAGCAAGGACAAGGTGGTCGGCAACATCCCCGTCGTCTACACCGGACCTGTTGACCGCTACTTCGACTACGCCGAAGGCGATCTGTCCTGGCGCACCATCGACTTCGAAGAAGAAGTGCTCGACGTCGGGGACTTCCAGGGCACGTCGGTAGTGAACTACAACGACGAAGACGTCTCGTACACCCGCATTATCGAGCCGCGCCACTTCCACCCGGAGCGCGACTACCAGACGGAGAAGACCGTCATTATGCGCGAGTTCTCCCGTGCCGCGGAGAAGGGCGACGAGCCCTACTACCCGATCAACACGCCCACGGACCGCGACCGGCTCCTGAAGTACCGCGACCTGGCCGCGGCCGAGCAGGATGTCCTCTTCGGCGGCCGCCTCGGTACCTATAAGTACCTGGACATGCACATGGCGATCGGCTCGGCCCTGACCATGTTCGACAACAAGATCCGCCCGCACTTCGAAGGCGGCGCAAAGATTGAAAGCGGAGGAGTGGACGCATGAGTGTAGGTCAGCAGGACAATAAAACCTTGACGGCGGACACGGGCAACGATGCAGCTTGGCATACTATCCAGCGCGTCATCCTCCCGGGCGAGCGGGGTCTTGAAACCCTCCCGCTGTACATGGATTCCGGTGTGGTTAGCAGTTCTACGGATATCGATGGGGCATTCGGCAGTACCAAGGCGCCGGTCAACGTTCTTAACCCGGCACGCATGGGGCACGCAGATGACATCACGTCGCGGACCAGCGCGTCAGTGCGTGCTGGTGAGCGCATCTCCTTCGCAACCTACTTCAATGCATTCGCGGCAAGCTACTGGCGTCGCTGGACCACCGTGGAGGAGGTCCGCTTGAGGGTGCGTACTTCCGGGCGCGGCACCGTCAGCATCTACCGCTCCAACGCCCGGGGTTCGCTTCAGCATGTCGAGACCACAAGGGTCTCCGGAGACGCACAAACTGAGTTCACTCTCTCCTTGGCCCCCTTCGGCGACGGCGGCTGGTATTGGTTCGACGTTACTGCCGGAACCGAGGGGATGGATTTTGTCGGAGCCGAATGGCAGACCCAGGCCGATCGGCGGCAGACAGGTTCGATCACGCTTGAAATTACGACTCTGAACAAGACGGGTTTCTGCATTAATAACCTCCGCATTCTCGGGCAACACCCCGAGGCGTTGGAGCAGGTTAAAGAAGTAATCGTCGTCGACCAGGGCACCGAAAAAGTGGCAGAAGCCGAGGGCTTCGCCGAAGTTGAGAGTGCTCTCGGCGGCAAGCTCCGCATCATTGACCAAAACAACCTAGGCGGATCCGGCGGCTTCGCCCGTGGCATGTACGAGGCTGTGGAGAATGGCAGCGACTACGTCCTCCTTCTTGACGACGACGTCGTTATCGAGGCTGAAAGCCTTATCCGGCTGGGCACCTTCGCTGACTACTGTAAGAAGCCCACGTTGGTCGGCGGCCACATGTTTGACCTTCACGACCGGAATGTCCTCCACACTCTTGGCGAGGTCGTTAATCCTTACTTCATCGGCCCGGCCGAAGCCAATCCCGACCAACAGATGCGCCACAACTTTGCGCAGCGGAACCTGCGAGACACGCCATGGATGCACCGGCGTGTAGACGTCGACTACAACGGCTGGTGGATGTGTTTGATCCCCACCGCTGTCATCCGAGAAATCGGTCTTTCGTTGCCTGTTTTCATCAAGTGGGACGACACGGAGTACGGCGTTCGTGCCAAAGCCGCAGGCTACAACACGGTTTCCCTGCCGGGTTCGGCAGTGTGGCACGTCTCCTGGATCGACAAGGACGACCTAGTCGGCTGGCAGGCCTATTTCCACACCCGCAACCGATTCATCTACGCACTGCTGCACAGCCCGTATGACTTTGGCGGCGGCCTCTTGGAGAACTCGATCAAGCTGGATCTTAAGCACAACATTTCGATGCAGTACTACACGCTGCAGGGCCGTATCGAGGCCATGAAAGACCTGTTGCGGGGCCCCAGTGGCCTGCACGAAATTCTCCCAACGAAACTCCCCGAAATCCGGACTATGGCCCAGCAGTTCTCGGAAGCACAGTTCAAGCCCAGCTTTGACGATTACCCGTCGGTGATGTCTACGAAGGTGCCCCGACGCGGCAAGGGCGTATCAGTGCCGTCTTATCTGCAGCTAGTGCCGTGGGTAGCAAAGACGGTGGTCAAGCACGTCGGCTTCCCTGTTTCGGACTCCAGCAAGGCCCATCCTGAGACCATCGTGGCCCATCAGGACAACAAATGGTGGAGGGTTTCCCAATACGACAGCGCGCTCGTATCCAATGCGGAGGGCAGCGCAGTTTCCTGGTACAAGCGCGATCCCCGCCGGGTCCGAAGCCTACTCGCAGAAAGCATGAAGGTGTACGCAGAAGTGCTCCGCAGATGGCCGGCCCTCAAGCGGGAGTACCGCGGTGCCCTCGCCGAGATAACCTCCATGGAAGCGTGGAAGACGACTTTTGACGCCAACAGCCAAGGCAGCGATGCCGTAGCCCAAGTCCCCGGATTCCTTGAAGAAGACCTTCACAAAACACACCAGAGCGAAGTGAAATAGCGTGACAACCACGATTTCCGGGGAATTGACCCGCCCGGGTCTCGGTGGTGGATTTCGGGATCTTCGCCAGTCCAGTTTTCTGCTGAAACTGCTGGTCCGCAAGGAACTGAAAGTCCGCTACCGCGGCTCTGTTCTGGGTCTCCTCTGGTCCTATGTGAAGCCCGCTGTGCAGTTTCTCGTGTTCTATGTGGCCTTGGGCGTCTTCCTGGGCCTGGAACGAAGTGCACGGAACCCGGACGGCCTCTCAAACTATGCCGTGTATCTCTTCTCCGGAATCGTGCTGATCAACTTCTTCTCCGAAGCCCTCGGGAACTCCGCGCGATCGATCGTGAACAACGGCAACCTGATTAAGAAGATCTATCTTCCCCGGGAGCTGTTTCCGGTGGCGTCGGTCTGGGTCTCGGCCGTGCATTTCTTCCCCCAACTCGTTGTCCTGGTGATCGGATGCGTCGTCGCAGGGTGGCATCCGGACGCCTTCCAGCTCCTGGCGGCGGTAGGCGGATTCGCCATTGTGGGCTTCCTGGCCACGGGGCTCGGGCTGTTGTTCGGGGCGGCCAACGTGTATTTCCGTGATTCGGAAAACCTCGTTGACATGCTCCTGATGGTGGCGACCTGGGCATCGCCCGTCATGTACTCCTGGACGATGGTGGAAGCAAAGCTGGGACCCGGGCTCTTCGCCCTCTATCAGGCCAACCCCATCACGGTGGGAGTCGAGTTGTTCCACTATGCCTTCTGGTACCCCACAACTGACGGTTCTGCCGCGATGCCGCCGAACCTGTTCAGCCTGTGGCTGCCGGTCGGCATGATCATTTCGCTGGCAGTCCTGGCATTGGGACAACTAACTTTTCGGCGGCTTGAAGGCCGCTTTGCCCAGGAGCTCTAAATGGCAAACGCGATTGAAGTTTCCAATGTCAGCAAGGAGTTCGTGCTCCGCCATACCCGTTCCATCAAAGAGGCGGTTGTCTGGCTCGTGAAGGGCCGCAAGGGTGATCTTTCCAAGAAGTTTCACGCACTGAAGGACGTCTCCCTGATGGTGGAAACGGGGGAGACCGTGGCATTGCTCGGCCTCAACGGCTCCGGCAAATCCACCCTGCTCAAGCACATCTCCGGCGTGATGCTCCCGGATTCCGGCAGTGTCTACACGCGCGGCCGCGTGGCCGGGCTGATCGAGGTCGGAGCGGGTTTCCATCCTGATCTGTCCGGCCGCGACAACGTATACCTCAATGGAGCGATCCTGGGGATGACGGAGAAGCAGATCAACGAACGCTTCGACGCGATCATCGAATTCTCCGAGATCGGCGAATTCATCGACACGGAAGTCAAGTTCTATTCGTCCGGCATGTACCTGCGCCTGGCATTTTCCGTGGCAGTCCACACCGACCCCGAGGTCTTCCTGATCGACGAAATCCTCGCCGTCGGAGATGAGCCGTTCCAGCGCAAGTGCATAGCCAAGATCCAGGAACTGGCCCGGGACGGCAAGACGCTGGTGGTCGTCAGTCACGACCTTGACCTGGTGTCGCGCATCTGTTCCCGGGGCGTCTATCTCGAGCATGGCAACGTATTATTTGACGGACCTATTGATGAGGCCGTTGCCCGGCTGCGGGCCTAGGCAGTACCGCAGCCGGTAACCTTAGCGCATCTGTTGGGACCATGTCCGCTGGACATGGTCCCTTCAGGTTCCCGGCAAGCTCACACAGCGCAAATTAACGATGACGTTGTTTGAAAACAGAAAGAGAACCGTGACCTGTTTGCCGTCGGCGGCTGTCCTGCGCCAGCCCCAGGGCTCCCCCGAGCGGGCCAGGCCCGCCAGCACCACGGGCACTTCCAGCGCTGGAAGGAACGGCCGGCGACTGGACATCCAAGGGCTGCGCACCCTGGCGGTGGGCATGGTGATCATCTATCACGTCTGGCCCGGCATTCTCCCTGGCGGTTTTGTCGGGGTCGACGTCTTTTTCGTCATCTCCGGCTTCCTGATTGTGGGATCGCTCGTCCAGGAACTGGCGCGTACCGGACACATCCGGCTCTCTAACTTCTACGCGAAACGGATCAGGCGCCTGTTGCCGGCTGCCACCACGGTTCTGCTGGCGACCATGCTGGGCGCCGTGGTCCTGCTGCCGCAGAACCGTTGGCAGTCCATTTCCTTGGACGTCATCATGTCCGCCCTGCAAGTGCAGAACTGGAACCAGGCCTTCAGCGTGGACAGTTACGCCGCGGCGACCGCCCTGGTGTCCCCGGTGCAGCACTTCTGGTCCCTGGCCGTGGAAGAGCAGTTCTACCTGATGATTCCCGTCATCCTGCTGGCGGGAGTGGCCGTCACTRTGAAACGGCGCTTCCGGATCGAAACCGTCTCCTTATGGATCCTGGCGGTGGTGTCACTGGCGTCTTTCGTCCACAGCGTAGCCTTCTCGTCCTCCCAGCACGACATGGCGTACTTTGCTACCACCACGCGGATCTGGGAGCTGGGCGCCGGGGGCATCGGCGCCCTGCTGATTCCCAAATTGCGCCTGGACCCGGTACGGGCCCGGCTTTCAGGCTGGATCGGCCTGGGCGTGATCGTCTTTTCCGCAATGACACTCTCCGTTGCGATGGACTTCCCGGGCAGCATCGCCCTCCTGCCCGTCGCGGGGACATTGCTGCTGCTCACCGCCGGTTCGCCGGCGGCCGACCCGGCCACTCCGGGCAGCCCTGCCGGTTACTCGGCAAGCCGGGTCCTCAGCCTGCCGCCAGTGACCTACATCGGCGATCTCTCATATTCCCTGTACCTGTGGCATTGGCCCGTCGTCGTGATTTACGTCTTCCACCTCGGGCGGGCTCCGGGCGTCATCCAGGGAACCGCCATGGTGGCCATCAGCCTGGCCCTGGCGGCCGCCTCCTACCACCTCGTCGAGCAGAAGTTCCGGCACGGAACCCCAGCCGCCCAAGGATCGCCGCCTGGACGGTGGAGATGGCTGCGCCGGAATGCCTTCGTCGTGGCAGCAGGACTGATCGTGGCGTCGACGGTGGCAGCGGCGGTGC
>NZ_JBFTZL010000055.1:0-20280 GCF_056406825.1 Arthrobacter sp. P1_A5
AGTCAGATGATGGCTACCAGTGACGAGGTAGGAAGACCTGAAAGTCTAAGGATCCCGCCAGATTGTCTAAGACGTCACGTGACAATCGAAAAGTCGAAGCCCCACCAACCGCTAAACGCTGATGGGGCTTCCCCTTTGCCCAAAAACACCTTGCCCAAAAACAGTGGGCCCAAAGCAGTGTGCCCAAATTCGTCAGATCGCCGTCCAGGGATGTTTCCCCGGTTGGGGGAGTGGGCATTGTGCAGGTGCGCACGACCCGGGGCGGGTCATGCGCACCTGAGGGTGCCAGGGGACTGGCTCCGTGGTGTCAGTCGCGGCGGTCCTCCCGGCGGTCGCCGCGGTCGTCACGGCGGTCTTCCCGCCGGTCGCCGCGACGGTTGATCCCGTGGGCGACGACAACGGCCCCGCCGACGGCGGCTGCGGTCCTGCGTCTGCGTCGTGCTGCCAGTGGCATGTCAGGCTCCTTCTATCGCTTCTTCAGGGGACTGGTCTTCGGCGTCCGCCTGGAAGGCGGCGATGACGGCCTGGGTCGGGATCCGGCCGCTGGCCACGAGTTGGCCGCCGGCCTTGCGGACTGCCGTGCCGAACGGGGCAGCCCACAGGTTCTCCCAGACGAGCACCGCGGCGGAGTGGCCGGGCGCGATCGTCTCGGCCAGGTCCATGACATCCTGTTCAGAGAGCACCATGGCCAGGTCGGCCTCGGCCGTGCGCACCTCGCCGAGCTCGCTCGGGTCGAGGTCGGAGATCTCCGCCGTCTCGAGTGTGCCGTCCTCCATCTTCCTCAGGAACACCATGTCGAGCACCCTGACGAGGTCACGCTGGACCAGGTCCTCCAGGAACGGGGCGATCTGGCCCTTGCCGAAATCGGGTCCGGGGAATTCAACGACGATCCAGTCGACCGGCCCCAGTTCATCGAGTGTCTCAGTCATGCGTATGACCTCCGCTTCTTCTTGGGGTTCGAGGCGATCCGACGGACCGCTGCATCTTCATTMTGTGCCCCCGGTGAGGTGCGGCGCCTCACCCGTGCCGGGTGACCTCACGCCTCAGCGATAGGACTTGCTTTGTGCTGCCCCGGGTTCCGGGCCGAAGGAACAAGCCCGGCGGCCCGGCTGTTGCTTCCAATGACGGGGCAGCGGTCCCCGTGCCGTGATCTCCGGGCAACCCGCCCGGTTGTACCCGGTTTTGTCCTGTCCCCACCTGCGAACATTGGAGCGCCATGCCCGTTACAGCCCATCTCGACTTGAACGTCAAAGCCGAAGCCCTGCCCACGGCTCCCGCGGTGCTCCGCGATATTCTCTCCGATACGCGCGCCTTTGATGGCTGCCTCGGGGTCGACGTGCTGGTCGACAGCCAGGATCCGGCGCATTTTCTCGTGGTCGAACAGTGGGTATCGATGGAACACGACGCCGCCTATCGCGCCTGGCGCGCAGGCGACGGCGCGAGCGGGCTGGCAGAACTCCTGGCCGCCCCGCCGGTGCTGACGCACTTCGAGACGTCCTTCGCGGTCTGAGCCTTCCCGCGACGCCGAAGGGGCCCCGCCGGATCAGAATTGCTTCTCTGAACCGGACCGAGGGCCCCTTCGTGTTGTTTCCGCCGGAGACTACGCCTGGACGGGCGGCTCGGCCGGTGCCAGCACGACGTCGCTGACGGCCAGTTCACCCTCGCCGGCGACGAGCGCCAGTTCACGGGCGTTGGCCGCGGCCTTGAGGTCGGCGAGGCCGGCCTTGAGCTGGGTCGTGAGGGACTCCGAGGCGGTGATCGTCGCGGACAGCACCTCGGTGCGCTGCTTGACTTTGGCCTCGGACTTGGCCTTGCGGATGCCGCTGAGCGCGGTGCCCACCGTGGCCAGGAGGGTCGTGTCGCCGTCGACGGCGATGGCGGAGGGCCACTGGGCGCGGTGCACGGAACCGGTGCGCCACCAGCTCCAGACTTCCTCCGTGGCGAACGGCAGGAACGGCGCGAAGAGCCGCAGGAGGGTGTCCAGGCTCGTCGCGAGGGCGGCCAGCACGGACGCCTGCTGCTCCTCGCCGGCCGCACCATAGGCACGGTCCTTGATGAGCTCCACGTAGTCGTCGGTGAAGTTCCAGAAGAAGCTCTCGGTGATCTGCAGCGCCCGGGCGTAGTCGTAGCCCTCGAATGCCTTGGTCGCCTGCTCGACGACGTCGGCGAGCTGGGCCAGTACGGCCCGGTCCAGCGGGTTGCTCAGCACGGACAGGTCGCCGGAGACGACCGAGTCCTCGGTGGCGCCCAGGTTCAGGACGAACTTGGAGGCGTTGAGCAGCTTGATGGCCAGGCGGCGGCCGATCTTCATCTGCGCGATCTCGTAGGCGGTGTCCGCGCCGAGCTTGGCCGAGGCAGCCCAGTAGCGCACCGCGTCGGAGCCGTACTCCTCCAGCACATCCGTGGGCACAATGACGTTGCCCTTGGACTTGGACATCTTCTTCCGGTCCGGGTCCAGGATCCAGCCGGAGATGGCTGCATGCTTCCACGGTGCGGTCTTCTGCAGCGCGTCGGCGCGGACGGCGGAGGAGAACAGCCAGGTCCGGATGATGTCATGGCCCTGCGGGCGCACGTCGAAGGGGTAGACCTTGGCGAAGAGCGCCTCGTCGGTGCTCCAGCCGCCCACAATCTGGGGGGTCAGGGAGGACGTGGCCCAGGTGTCGAGGACGTCCGCGTCCCCGGTGAAACCGCCGGGCACGTCGCGCTGGGCTTCCTCGTAGCCGGGGGCCGCATCCGCCGCTGGGTCCACGGGCAGCTGCGCGTCCGACGGGACGATCGGCGCGTCGTATTCGGGGTTGCCGTCGGCATCCAGGGGGTACCAGACCGGTACCGGCACGCCGAAGAAGCGCTGGCGGGACACGAGCCAGTCGCCGTTGAGCCCCGAAATCCAGTTCTCGTAGCGCGAGCGCATGAACGCCGGGTGGAACTCAATCTCGTTGCCGCGGCCGATCAGCCGTTCGCGCCGGTCCTCGTCGCGGCCGCCGTTGCGGATGTACCACTGGCGCGAGGTAACGACCTCGAGGGGCTTGTCCCCCTTTTCGAAGAAGTTCACCGGGTGCATGATCTTCTTGGGCTCGCCGTCGAGCAGCTCCGCGCCGGCCAGGAGCTCCACCACGGACTCCTTGGCGCTGAATACCGTCTTGCCGGAGATGGCCGCGAAGTTGGCGCGGCCTTCTTCGGTGGTGATCCACTCCGGGGTCTCGCCGATGATGCGGCCGTCGCGGCCCACGATCGCGCGGGTGGGCAGCTGCAGCTCGCGCCACCAGGTGACGTCGGTGAGGTCGCCGAAGGTGCAGACCATGGCGACGCCGGAGCCCTTGTCCGCCTTGGCCAGCGGGTGGGCCTTGACCTCTACCTCGACACCGAACAGGGGAGAGGTGACCTTCTTGCCGAACAGCGCCTTGTAGCGCTCGTCGTCGGGGTTCGCCACGAGCGCGGCGCAGGCGGCCAGCAGCTCGGGGCGGGTGGTCTCGATGAAGATCTTTTCGCCGTCTTCGGTGAAGAAGGGGTAGCGGTAGTAGGCGCCAGCGACCTCGCGGTCTTCGAGCTCGGCCTGGGCCACGGCGGTGCGGAACGTGACATCCCACAGGGTGGGGGCCTCGGCCATGTACGCGTCGCCTGCTGCCAGGTTGGCCAGGAAGGCCCGCTGCGAGATGGCGCGGGACTTGTCATCGATCGTCCGGTAGGTCAGGTCCCAGTCCACGGACAGGCCCAGGGTCTGGAAGAGGTGCTCGAAGACCTTCTCGTCCTCGACCGCGAGCTCCTCGCACAGCTCGATGAAATTCTTGCGGGAGATGACGTCAAAGTCGCGCTGGTTCTTGGCGGGCTCGGCCGGGGGACGGTAGCCGGCATCGTAGGTAATCGCGGGATCGCAGCGCACGCCGTAGTAGTTCTGCACGCGGCGCTCGGTGGGCAGGCCGTTGTCGTCCCATCCCATGGGGTAGAAGACGTTCTTGCCGGTCATACGCTGGTAGCGCGCCAGGACGTCGGTCTGCGTGTAGGAGAACATGTGTCCGACGTGGAGGGATCCCGACGCCGTGGGCGGGGGAGTGTCGATCGAGTAGACCTGCTCCCGGGTGGTGTCCGGGTTGAACTTGTAGGTCCCTTCGTCAAGCCAGCGCCGCGTGAGCGCTTCTTCCAGCCCCTCCAGGGCGGGCTTGTCCGGAACGTTGATGGGGGCGGTGGTGGGCGTGTCTGTACCCTGATTGTCTTCAGCCATGGGCCAATTCTTCCACTAACTCCCATCTCCTGATGTACGGGATGCGGCCGGCGGCGGGTTCTCCGGGTGTGGGAGCCGCCCAAGTAACGTGAAGTAGCATGCGCAGATGGGCAAATCTCAGCGCAATTCTGCCGGAATTTATGCGATCAAGCGCATCTATGAGGTCCCTTCCGACGACGACGGCTTCCGGGTCCTGGTGGACCGGCTCTGGCCGCGCGGAGTCAGCAAGGAACGGGCCCAACTGGAGCTCTGGCTCAAGGACGTGGCGCCCTCCCCGCCGTTGCGCAAGGAATTCGGCCATATGCAGGAACGGTTCGCGGACTTCCGGGCGGCCTACGAAGCCGAGCTCGAGGGCAACCCGGCCGTGCAGACACTCCGGGACCTCGCGGCGGAGCACGGGAAAGTGACGCTGCTCTTCGGCGCCCGGGACCCGGAGACCAACCATGCCCGGGTGCTGCAGGAGTTCCTCGAGCGGGGCAGCAACAGCAGGAAATGAGCCCGGCATTGCCGTTACTGTGGTGCCATGACTGAGGKAATCGACAACAACACACAAGAATTCACTGCAGCAGGAGCCAAATCAGCAGTAGTCACCGGCGCCAGCACCGGAATCGGCGAGGCCACCGTGCGTGCGCTCCGCAAGGAAGGCTGGACCGTGTTCGCCGTCGCCCGCCGTGCCGACCGGCTCGAAGCGCTCGCCGCCGAAACCGGCGCCGTCGCCCTTCCCGCCGATGTGACCGACGACGCCGATGTGGCCCGGCTGCTCGATGAGGTGACCCGCGCCGGCGGCATCGACACGCTGATCAACATCGCCGGTGGTGCCCGCGGCGCCGACAAGGTCGCCGGGGCCAAGACCGAGGACTGGGAATGGATGTTCCAGGTCAACGTGCTGGGCAGCATGAAGCTGATCCGCGCGTTCCTGCCCATGCTGCGTGCCTGCGGCGAGGGCACCGTGCTGAACCTGACCTCCACCGCAGGGCTCTCGGCCTATGAGGGCGGCGGCGGCTACAACGCGGCCAAGTTCGCCCAGCACGCCCTGACCGGTGCCCTGCGGCTCGAAGAGGCCGAGCACAACCTCCGCGTGATCGAGGTGGCCCCCGGGCTGGTGCAGACCGAGGAATTCGCCCTGAACCGCCTCGGCGACCAGGACGCGGCGGCCAAGGTGTACCAGGGAGTCGAGAAGCCACTGACCGCCGAGGACGTGGCCGACGTGGTCCGCTACGCCGTCGTCGCGCCGCACCACATCAACCTGGACCAGATCGTGATCCGCCCGGTGGCGCAGGCGGCCAACTACAAGCTGATCCGCAAGAACCCGTAGGGCTCAGGTCTGGGCTCAGATCCAGGCGCGAGGGGCCGGGACGTCCGGTGGCGACACCGGACGTTCACCCTGGCGTGGTGCGGTGGTCAGGCTGCGCTGGTCCGGAGTTGGCCGTGGCGGGGCAAGGTGGCCCGTGCAACTGCACACCACCAGAGTGGAGAACTTTCCCATGCGAACCCCGACGAAGCTCGGCGCTGCCGTACTCAGCGCAGCCCTGCTCCTCACCGCCGCCGCCCAGGCAAACGCTGCCCAGGCCCACGCGGCCGACACGAACACCAACGGCCAGGACAACCACTTCGATCTCCAGGCCCACCGCGGCGGCATCGGCCTGACTGTCGAGTCAACGCTGGCGTCCTTCGCGAAGGGGATCGAGACCGGCGTCTCCACCCTCGAACTTGACCTCCAGATCACCAAAGACGGCCATGAGGTCATCACCCACGACCGCAAGATCAGCGGCCAGAAGTGCCTGGACACGGCTCCTGTCACGCCGAACGACCCCCAGTTCCCCTACGTCGGCAAGTACGTCAAGGACCTGACGTTCGCGCAGGTCCGCAGCCTGGACTGCGGCAGCCTCACGCTTCCCCAGTTCCCGGGCCAGGTGGCCTCGCCGGGCGCCAAGATGCCCACGCTGGCCGAGGTCTTCGCCCTGGCGGACTCCCACCGCGCCAGCCAGGTGAAGTTCAACATCGAAACCAAGGTCGAGGCAGGCGCGCCCCAGGAAACGGCCCCGCGCGAGCAGTTCGTCGACGTCGCGCTCCGCGAAATCAAGGCCGCCCACATGCAGAGCCGCGTCTCAATCGAGAGCTTCGACTGGGGCTCGTTGCGCCTGGTCCAGCAGCGCGATCCCCAGATCCGCACCGTGGCCCTGACCAACAAGGACTTCCTCCAGGCAGGCCAGCCCGGCAAGTCGCCGTGGCTGGGCGGCATCGACGCCGATGACTTCGGCGGTGACCTCGTCGCCGCAGCCTCCTCCCTGGGCTTCGACGCCATCTCTCCCGTGCACGGCACTCCGCAGGACGGCGCCGTGACGGATCCGGGCTATGTTCCCTACGTCACCGCCGACATGGTCCGCCGTGCCCACGCGGCAGGCATGCAGGTCATCCCGTGGACCGTTGATGACAAGCCCACCATGCGGGCGCTCATCGGTGCCGGAGTGGACGGGCTGATCACGGATTACCCGGACCGGCTCCGGGACGTGATGGCCGAGTCCGGCATGAAACTGCCGCGCAGCTAGTCCGCCGCGGGGACGGACAGCGTGGCCAGGAGCGCCGCGTGGTCCGACCCGGCCACCGGCAGCACGGCATAGCCGCTGCTGTGCACCTGCGGGCCGGTCACGATGTGGTCGATGACCACGCCCGGCAACGGGGGACCGGCCATGGGCCAGGTCGGAACCAGGCGGGCCAGGGCCGCGGCGCCGGCGTCGACGAGAGGGCCGCCCGGCCTGTTCCTGTCCTGGCCCTGAAGCATCTGCCGGAACTCGGCGTGGTCGAGGGTGGCGTTGAAGTCGCCCAGCAGCAGCATGTTGCCGGGGCGGGCGGCAAGGCGGCCCAGTGCAGCCAATTCACTCCGCCACTGGCTTGCCCGGCCCCACACCGGAGCCTTGGTGTGCACGTTGGTCACGGTGAGGGGGGCCTGTCGGCCGCCGGCGTCGAGCTCCATTTGCACCGTGGGCATGTGGAAGGCGGAACCGTCCACGGAGTCCACCGGAATGATCGGGCGTGAGGAGTACACGGCGCCGCCGCCCGCGCCGTCCCTCGAGCGGCTGATCCGGTGCGGAAGCAGCGCGCCCAGCCCTTCCGCATCCAGCCGTCTCTCCAGGGCCGGGGAGAGCTCCTGGACGGCAAGAAGCGCGACGCCGTTTTCGCGTACCAGCCGAACCACCTCCGCGGCATCCGCCTGGCCCTTCCAGGCGTTGAGGGTCATGACCTTCAGTTCGGCCGACGGCCGCTGTCCCGTGCCCTGTCCGATGGACTCTTCTTGTCCCTGCAAGGGATCCGTCTGCCGGGCCAGAAGCCGGTCCGCCACCTGGTCCGGCGGGAACAGCCAGAGCAACTGCAAGGCCAGGAGGGCGCCGGCCGGGAGTGCAAGCCAGGGACGGTGCGCCCGCAGCCCCAGCAGGAAGGCCGCGCCGGCGGGAAGCACGAACCAGGGTGTGAAGGCCACGAGTTGGACCACCGGGGCAGGCCACGGCGCCGGGACCGCCCGGAACACGGACACCACGGCAACGGGCGCGGCGCAAAGGGCAGAGGACACGTGCCACCGGCGGCTGGCGCTGCGGCGCTTCACGGGTAGGCCCGGGGCGGCCGGTGGACGGTCATGGCATGAGTCTATGCAGTCGGACCGCCGGCGTCGCCCCCTGACAGCGGAGTTTGCCACCGGGAAACGCAGTGGCACTGCCCGTCGCTGCAGCGGGGCAGTGAAACGCACTATTTTCTCCGGTACCATCGACGTAGCAGCTTTGACCCGGCCATCACCGGTGAGCTTCCGGAAGAACACCCTCGTGTGAGGTGGAGACTTAGTCGCCACGGTGCGTGCGCGGGCCAGTAGAACCGGACGGGTAAGCCCGTCACAGCAGTAATGAGCGGCCGACGCCGGTGCAGCACCCTTCGCGAAGGGGAGCGGACCGGCGGCGGTAAGTGAGGTGGTACCGCGGTCCGTGGTGTCGGAAGACAACAGGGCCGTCCTCGCATCCTGAATGCATGTGTTCACCAGCTCAAACCAGGATGTCGAGATGACTTATTACCCCAAGGCCTCCGCCTCAGGCGCCGGCTCCACCACCTCTGCGTCAAACGCAACTTCCAACACTTCTGCGTCCAACACCTCCGGTGTATCCGCCTCCGTGAAGTTCCCGGAGATCGAAGAGCGCATCCTCAAGTACTGGGACCAGGACGGCACCTTCCAGGCGAGCATCGACCAGCGGGATGCTGGACAGGACGGGTCCAACGAGTTCGTTTTCTACGACGGCCCGCCCTTCGCCAACGGCCTGCCGCACTACGGCCACCTCCTGACCGGCTACGCCAAAGACCTCGTGGGCCGCTACCAGACCCAGCGCGGCCGCCGCGTGGAGCGCCGCTTCGGCTGGGACACCCACGGCCTGCCCGCCGAGCTGGAAGCCATGAAGCAGCTGGGCATGACGGACAAGACCCAGATCGAGGCCATGGGCATCGACAAGTTCAACGACGCCTGCCGCGCCTCCGTCATGAAGTACGCCGACGAATGGAAGAGCTACGTCACCCGCCAGGCGCGCTGGGTGGACTTCGAAAACGACTACAAGACGCTCAACGTCGAGTACATGGAGTCCGTGCTCTGGGCCTTCAAGCAGCTGCACGAAAAGGGCCTGACCTATAACGGCTACCGCGTCCTGCCGTACTGCTGGAAGGACGAGACGCCGCTGTCCAACCATGAGCTGCGCATGGACGACGACGTCTACAAGAACCGCCAGGACCAGACCGTCACGGTCACGTTCCCCATCACGGCAGGGGACTCGGAGCTGTCCAGGCAGCTCGCCGGGGTAAAGGCACTTGCCTGGACCACCACGCCCTGGACGCTGCCCACCAACCTGGCGCTCGCCGTCGGGCCCGACATCAGCTATGTGGTCCTGCCGGCCGGCCCGCACGGGATCAAGGCCGCCGCGGCCGACGCGCCAGTCACCGGCAGCTTCCTGCTCGCCGCGGACCTCCTGGCCGCCTACGCCAAGGACCTCGGCTACGGCGACGGGGCCGAGGGCGCCGCCGCCGCGGAGGCCGCCATCACCTCCCGCCACACCGGCGCCGAGCTCAACGGCTTGAGCTATGAGCCGCTTTGGGACTATTTCCACGACGCCGAAAAGTACGGCACCGAGAACGCCTGGCGCTTCCTCGTGGCCGACTACGTCACCACCACCGACGGCACCGGCATCGTCCACCAGGCCCCCGCCTACGGCGAAGACGACCAGAAGATCTGTGAAGAGGCCGGCATCCCCGTGGTCCTCTCGGTCGACGAAGGCGCAAAGTTCCTGCCGCTCTTCGGCCACGGCGACCTCGCCGAAATCGCCGGGCTGCAGGTGTTCGAGGCCAACAAGCCCATCACCCAGGTGCTCCGCGCCCAGGGCCGCCTGGTCCGCCAGGCCAGCTACGAGCACAGCTACCCGCACTGCTGGCGCTGCCGCAACCCGTTGATCTACCGCGCCGTGTCCTCCTGGTACGTCGAGGTCACCAAGTTCAAGGACCGCATGTCCGAGCTCAACCAGGACATCAACTGGATCCCCGGCAACGTCAAGGACGGCCAGTTCGGTAAATGGCTCGCCAACGCCCGCGACTGGTCCATCAGCCGCAACCGCTACTGGGGCAGCCCCATCCCCGTCTGGCAGTCCACCGACCCGGACTACCCGCGCACCGACGTCTACGGCTCCCTCGCCGAGATCGAGGCCGACTTCGGCCGCCTGCCGTTGAACAAGGCCGGCCAGGTGGACCTGCACCGGCCGTTCATCGACGAGCTCACCCGCCCGAATCCGGATGACCCGCGCACCCCGGAAGAGGGCCAGTCCGTCATGCGCCGCGTCGAGGACGTCCTGGACGTCTGGTTCGATTCCGGTTCCATGCCCTACGGCCAGGTCCACTACCCGTTCCAGAATGAGGAATGGTTCGACACGCACAACCCGGCGGACTTCATCGTCGAGTACATCGGCCAGACCCGCGGCTGGTTCTACATGCTGCACATCCTTTCCACCGCGCTGTTCGACCGTCCGGCCTTCCGGAACGTCATCAGCCACGGCATCGTGTTGGGTTCGGACGGGCAGAAGATGTCCAAGAGCCTGCGCAACTACCCGGACGTCTCCGAGGTCCTGGACCGCGACGGCTCCGACGCCATGCGCTGGTTCCTGATGTCCAGCCCGATCCTGCGCGGCGGCAACCTCGTGGTCACCGAGCAGGGGATCCGCGACGGCGTCCGCCAGGTCATCCTGCCGCTGTGGAACGTGTACAGCTTCTTCACGCTGTACACGAACGCCGCTAACGCTGCAGCAGGACAAGCGTCGGGCTACGACGCGAAGCTCCGCTACGACGGCTACGCCGACACCCTGGACCAGTACCTCATGGCCAACACCGGGGACCTGGTCCGGAACATGACCGCCCAGCTGGACAGCTACGACATCTCCGGCGCCTGCGACGAGCTGCGCAGCTACCTGGACATGCTCACGAACTGGTACGTCCGCCGCAGCCGCCAGCGCTTCTTCGACGAGAGTGTGGACGCCTTCGACGCGCTCTACACCGCGCTGGAGACGGTCACCCGCGTGGCCGCCTCCCTGCTGCCGCTGATCTCCGAGGAGATATGGCGTGGCCTCACCGGCGGGCGTTCCGTGCACCTGGCCGACTGGCCGGATGCCGGACTGTTCCCTGCCAACCCGGGCCTGGTCGAGGCGATGGACCGGGTGCAGCAGATCTGCTCCACCGGCTCCTCGCTGCGCAAGGCCGCGAACCTGCGCGTGCGCCTGCCGCTGCAGGAACTCACGGTCGTGGCACCGGGCGCGGACGCGCTGGGCGGCTTCGCCGCCGTCGTCGCCGATGAACTGAACCTGCGCTCGGTCCGCCTGCTGGACGCCGAGAACGCCTCCCCGGAGGAGTTCGGCATCGAGCAGAAGCTCGTGGTCAATGCCCGGGCCGCCGGCCCGCGCCTGGGCAAGAACGTCCAGCAGGCCATCAAGGGCTCCAAGTCCGGCGACTGGTCGGTCAGCGACGCCGGGGTGGTCACCGCCGGCGGCCTCGACCTCGAACCGCAGGAGTACACCCTGGAAACCGTCGTGGCCGAGGCCGCGGAAGGCGAAGGATCCCGCGCAGCGGCGGTCCTGCCCGGCGGCGGGTTCGTGGTGCTCAACACCGAGGTCACCCCGGAGCTGGAAGCCGAGGGCATGGCCCGTGACATGGTCCGCGCCATCCAGCAGGCCCGCAAGGACGCCGGACTCAATGTCAGCGACCGGATCAGCACGTCCGTCACGGCGAAGCAGGACGTCGTCGAGGCGCTGCTGGCCAACGCGGAGCTGGTCAAGACTGAAACCCTGACCGTCGAGCTGGAAACCCTGGCGGCCGACATCAAGGACCCACAGGTCAGCGTTGCCAAGAAAGTTGGAGCCTAAACCATGACCGACGAATTCTCCGTTGAAAGCGTCTACGCCGAGCTGCTGGGCCGGGCGCCGGAAAACAAAATGGAGCCGCGGCTCGCCCCGCTGCACCGGGCCATGGAAATCCTGGGGGAGCCGAACAAGGCGTTCCCGATCATCCACGTCACCGGCACCAACGGCAAGACCTCCACGGCCCGGATGATCGAGGCCGGGCTGCGCGCCCACGGCCTGAGCACCGGCCGCTACACGAGCCCGCACCTGTCCAAGGTCACCGAGCGGATCAGCATCGACGGCGCCCCGGTGCCGGATGAGACGTTCGTCCGGATCTGGGACGAGATCCGTCCCTACCTGCAGATCGTGGACGGCGAACTCGAGGCGGCGGGCGAGCCCCGGCTGACCTACTTCGAGTGCCTGACGATCCTGGGCTTCGCGGTCTTCGCCGATCAGCCGGTCAACGTCGCCGTGATCGAAGTGGGCCTGGGCGGCATCACCGACGCCACGAACGTCGGCGACGGCCAGGTGGCCGTCGTCACCCCGATCTCCCTGGACCACACCGATCTGCTGGGCGACACCACCGGGGACATCGCCTACGAGAAGGCCGGCATCATCAAGCCCGGCAGCTTCCTCATCAGCGCGGCGCAGCCGGTCGACGCGGCCCAGGTCCTGCTGGAGAAGGCCAAGGAAGTCAACGTGCCGTTCCGCTTCGAGGGCGTGGAGTTCGGCGTCGAATCCCGCACCGTCGCGGTCGGCGGCCAGATGGTCACCATCCAGGGCATCGCCGGACGCTACGAGGACCTGCTGGTGCCGCTGCACGGCGCGCACCAGGCCGAGAACGCCGCCGTCGCCATTGCCGCGCTGGAAGCGTTCTTTGGCGGGGAAAAGGCGATCGACGCCGAGATCCTGCAGGAGGCCTTCGCCTCYGTCACCTCCCCGGGTCGGCTTGAGGTGGTCCGCACCGCGCCGACCATCATCGTGGACGCCGCCCATAACCCGGAGGGCATCCGGGTCTCCGCCGAGGCCATCCACGAGGCTTTCAACTTCACCAAGCTCGTGGTGGTGGTCGGCGTGCTGCGGGAAAAGGACGCCGAGGAGATCCTGCGCCAGCTCAAGGAATCCCTGGGCGGCCTCGCCACCGAATACTGCTTCACCCAGTCCAACTCGCCCCGGGCCGTCCCGGCCGAGGACCTGGCCGAAATCGCGGTTGACCTGGGCTTCGGCGAGGAGAACATCCACGTCGCCGGGAAGCTCGATGACGCCCTCGAATGGGCCGTGGAACGGGCCGAAGCCGACGACGAGCCCGCCGGCGGGGTCCTCGTGACCGGTTCCATCACGCTCGTCGCGGACGCCCGGATCCTGCTCGGAAAGGCGGACGCGTAAGCGATGGCGAAACTCACCAAAGCCCAACGCGAATGGCGCCCGGGCATGCCCAAGAAACGACGTTCCACGAAGGTCATGTTTGCCTCCACGGTCCTGCTGCTGGAAGCGTTCGTGGTGCTCTTCGGGACACTGGCCGTTTTTGGACTGCACCGGAACRAATACCCTGCGGCCCTGGTCTTCTCGGTCGGGATCGGCCTGTGCCTGGTCTTCGTCTTCACCTGCGCTGTCCTCTCGAAGCCGTGGGGAGTGGCCCTGGGCTGGGTCCTGCAGCTCGTGCTGATCCTGGGCGGCATCGTGGAACCGGCCATGTACCTCGTCGGCGCGCTCTTCGCCGTGGCGTGGTGGTACGGGATCCGGACCGGCATCCGGATTGACCGGGAAGCTGCCCAGCGGGAGCGCGAGCAGGCCGACTGGGATGCCGCCCACCCCCAGGGCCCCGCGCCGGGAAACAGCGCCTGAACCAGTGCCCGGGCACCTGGCCCGAACCCCGTAGACTTGACCCAAATCCCACCCCAACACATTGGAGCAGCTGTGAGCATTGAGCGCACCCTCGTCCTGATCAAGCCCGACGGAGTCGCCCGCAACCTGTCCGGCGCCATCCTGAGCCGGATCGAAGCCAAGGGCTACACCCTGGCCGAGCTCAAGAAAGTCGACGCGAGCCGCGAACTGCTGGAGCAGCACTACGAGGAGCACGTCGGCAAGCCGTTCTACGAGCCGCTGGTTGAGTTCATGCTCAGCGGCCCCGTGGTCGCCGCGATCTTCGAGGGCCACCGCGTCATCGAGGGCTTCCGCACCCTGGCCGGTACCACGGACCCGACGACGGCAGCGCCCGGCACCATCCGCGGCGACTTCGGCCGCGACTGGGGCCTGAAGGTCCAGCAGAACCTGGTACACGGCTCGGATTCGGCGGAATCCGCCGAGCGCGAGATCAAGATCTGGTTCTAGCCCGAATTTCGGGACACCCCCACCGAGGGGAAAGTTAAGGCCAATGTTCGTACCGGACATTGGCCTTAACTGTCCCCTCGCGGCGGTTGCTCTCAGCGGCTGGCGAGGCGCACTAGATTCGAGAACTGACGGGTCTGCATGACCCAATGCGCGGGCTCCAGCATGGTGATGCTCAGGATGGGATGCAGCCATTGTGGCTGTAGCGACCAGTACCCGCTGACTACCAGCCGGGTGCGCTCACCCGCGGACTCCCGCAGCTCGAATCCCCAGAGCGAGTCGGTGTAATAGCGTGGCCGGGTTCGTGCCGGGTCGAAGGGACGCCCCCGGAGATCGATCGACATACGCAGGCCCAGAAACCGCTCGGGTTCAAGCGCCGCGACCGCCCACCACTCGCTGCCGTCGGGCGTCGCCGCCAGTCGGTCACCAGCGGCGATCTCCTGCCACTCGGGATGGATGCTCTCTGTGCTGCGGCGCCCGAAGTTGTCGAGACGGTCCCAGCTGTACCAGCCGGCGCGATCCGTTCCCATCTGCACCAGCCAGGGCCACACGTGCGAAGGGGGCGCATCGATGGTCACCGCCATGGTCGCCCCTCGCGTGCTGCCCGGAATCAACCCCGCCCCCGGGTAAGGTCCCCGCACTTCGTCAACGGTCGCGCCCCAGCGAAGCAGGCGTGGCCGCACGAGTGTCAGGTAGCCGGCAGCGAAACCGGCCACAGCGCCCGCTGCCAGCAAGGCTCCCCTCGGTGCAGGGTGCATCATCGCGCTTCCCCTTCATTGGTCAGGTGTTCCCGGAAGAAGCCGAGGATGCGCAGACGCGCGTCCTCGGCGGAGGGCTCGTGGTAACCGGCCCCAACCAGCTTCGCGAGCACCTTGTCCCCGAATGTGAGCTCCGACGGGCCATGCCTGTTGAGGAAGCCGTGACCGGCGTCGGGATAGACCTTGATGTCATGGTCTATCCCGGCGTCGGCGAGCAGCGGCTCCAGACGCGCCGGGACCTTGCGCACTCCGGGCCAGCGGTCCCTGGCGCCGTAGCTGCCAACGATGGGGCAGGCCCGGGGCATTGCGCGGGCAGTCCCGTCATCGAGTCCGCCGTAGTTGACGCTTGCCGCGGCGAAGTCATGGTCCGGGGCCAGCATGAGGGCGAACCCGCCGCCCATACAGAAGCCGATCACGCCGATCCGGCCGGTGCAGCCGTCCCGTCCGGCCAGCCACGCGCGGGTGAGGTCCAGGTCGCCGAGGGGCCGCCAGCCGCGGATGAGGGACCACAAGCAGGCCGCCCTGCTGCCCCAGTAAAACAGGTCGGGTGCCACGGCGAGGAACCCCTCCCCGGCCAGCCAGTCGGCCTGGTCTCTGGTGTCACGGCTCAGGCCGAGTGCGTCATGGATGACGACGACGCCGGGCCACGGACCGGCACCGGCCGGCGTCGCCGCGTAGGCAGGCATGTCCCCTCGTTCGGCGTGAATGCTCACAACGGTCATGGGTCCTCCCGTGCACGCACCACCGCGCCGGGCGCCGCGGCCGGGATGCGCAGTCTCGATGGCATTAGCCTGTGATGCTGCCTGAAGACGTGGACGAAGCAGGTTTAGCAAGTTGGGCCGTAATCTGATCCGTCCATTCGTCGACTGCCGCCCAGTCCCGCAAATCCCCAAATCGGCCGCCGGTGAGCCTGAACAACACCCGGAGCGGTGCCGGCATCTGGCCGGCCTGGTAGACGCCGGAGAAGAGTTTGTGGCCTCGAAGCGGAACTTCTTTGATCAGGACTTCTGCCAGACGTTCCTGTTGCAGTGCCGCGCCGCGCCGGCGAATGGGCTTAGGCAGCGCATCCGCCATCCCTACACTGAAGGCCCACACGGGCCGATTGGCCAGCTCGCGGGCATGGTGTTTGAAGAACAGCAAAGCCGGGGGCAGCCAGGCCTGGTTGTGGACGGCGCTGCCGACGACGACAGCCTCATAGCGGGAGAGGGCCCCGACGTCCTCCACGGACCGGCACTCCACCTCGCCCAGTGCACCAGCCATGCGGGATGCCATATGTTGTGCCATCTCCCGGGTGGACCCCAAAGCGCTTGCATACGCAATAAGAACAGTCATCAAGAGGCCTCCGGTCTTCCTTCCTCCAGCCTTATGTAACCTGCGCGCGCGGGGTCGTGCCATAAGTCCCGAGATGGGCCCGGAGCCTCTCATCGAAGAGACGGCTAAGGCCAATGCCCGGCGCGAGCATTGGCCTTAACAGTCTCTTCGACGCGGTTGGGGCGTTTAGTAGCCGGAGGTACCGATGAAAACCTGGATGAAGGCGAAGAAGATCGTCGCGACGACGGCGACGTACAGCAGCGCCGTAATGATCCAGCCGGAGTCGCCGATCACCTTGGTGGGACCGGCGGGCAGGGCAATCACGCCGTGGGAGATGTTCCGGACGCTCACCCAGACGAACAGCGGGATCATCACGGCCCAGACGATCATGCAGAACGGGCAGAGGATGTGGATGGCGTACAGGGCCTGGGACCAGAGCCAGACCACGAAGGCGAAGCCCAGCGTCACGCCCGCCTGGAGCCCCAGCCAATACCACCGGGAAAACCGGGCGCCGGCCAGGATACCCATGGCCGTGGTGATGATCACGGCGAAGGCGACGATTCCGATRAACATATTAGGGAAGCCGAACACGGAACTCTGCGGTGTCTGCATGACCTGGCCGCAGGAGATCCACGGGTTCACGTCGCAGACCGTGACGTGGTTCGGGTCCTTCAGGACCTCCAGCTTCTCCAGCACCAGGGCCCCGGACGCGAGCCAGCCGATGACGCCGGTGATCAGCAGGAGCCAGGCGAACGGGCGGTCGCGGGTCATCGTGGGAAGGGGCCGCGCCGCAGGGGCCGGGCCGGAACCCGGTTGGTGCACGGTCGCGTCGCCGGCAGTGCTGGAGATGCTGGGCATGGAAATTGAGTCCTTTTTTAGTCGTCTTGACCGGGTACTTCTTGCCCCGATTGTAACGCCGGAGGCTGAACAGCGCCGGAGAACGGCCCCGCCCGCCGCGCCCGGCCGCACCTGCTGCACTTCCGGCCCCGCCTGCCCCTGCTTTCACGGCTCCTGTGAGACAATGATCGTGGCTGGAACCCGATCCACATCCGGATTCCGGTCCGGCGATTTTGTTTCAAGACCGCCAATGATGAGCAGGGAGCTGCGGATCCTCTGATTCCAGCTGTCCCGCAATGCCATTGGACGGCACCTGGTTGTGGCGTGTAGGTCAACGGGTTCCAAAACAATCTCGCCGGCCCTCCAGGGCTGCCGCACCCCACTGCCGGTGCGAACCTGAGGGTATCCAATTGACTTCTGTCAATGCCTGCGGGTGTTGACGCATATTTGCCCCCAAGGGGCGCCGAATGTGGCGGCGCATCAGGGGCAGGAGTGTCGCCACATATGGATAATGACCAGGTAGTAGCCGGAAACGAAGAACTAGTAGTCACCGKGGAAGCGCAGGGAACTGCGGAAGCAGAGGCTCCGGTAGCGCCGAAGAGGGCCGTACGGACCCGCCGGAAGGCGCCCGTCGCCAAGGTCAACGCCGCGGAGGCGGCCGAGGCTGTTGCCGAAGCCGCGGCCCTGGCCGACGCGGCCGGTTCAGATGAGCCCGTCCGGGGCCGCCGTAAGCCGGCCAACGTCGAAGCAGCCGGATCTGACACTGTTGAACCCGAAGCTGCTGTATCTGAAACTGCTGCAGCCCAGACTGCGGCCAAGGCGCCCGCGCGGCGCACCCGGACCCGGAAAGCTGTAGCAGCCCCGGAACCGTTGCCTGCCTTCGCCGGCGACGCCGAAGCCGGCGCACCTGCCGCGGCTGAGGCCCCGGCAGCAGCTGGCACTGACGCAGCTGCCGCCGCAGAAACGGCCGCAGAGACGGTTGCAGAGAAGCCGGTCCGCCGCCGTGCCAGCCGTGCCAAGGCCGCCCCGAAGGCCGAAGAAGCACCCGCGGCAGTATTCCCGGCCGAAGAAGCCGCCGCGGCGGAAGCACCCACCGCGGAAGCCGCCGCAGCCCAGCCTGAAGAGCCGGAAGCCCGCCCCGAGGAAAGCCCGGCCGCGTCGCTGTTCATGGAACCGGGTGCCCTCACTTCCGTCATCTTCCAGGCCCCGGACCTGAGCACTGTGGTGCGTCCGGCCCCCGTTGCCGCCGCAGCAGCTGAGCCCGAGGACGAGGAAGGCGACGAGGACGAGGACGCCGGCAATCGCCGTCGGCGCCGCAGCCGCGGCCGGCGCGGCCGCACCCGCACCTCTGCCGAGTCCGACACCGAGTCGGAAGGCACCGAAGAAGAGGGCGACGAAGGCTCCGAGGTAATCCTCGAAGACGGTGTGACCTCCCGCCGCCGCCGCCGCCGTCGCCGTGGAGACCAGGACCTGGAGCTGACCGGCGGGGAAGGCGACGATCCGCCCAACACGGTGACCCGCGTCCGTGCGCCGCGGGCCATGGCCGAGGCGCCGGTGAACAACCGCGTCACATCCGTCAAGGGCTCCACCCGCCTGGAAGCCAAGAAGCAGCGCCGCCGCGAATCCCGCGACACCGGYCGCCGCCGTACCGTCATCACCGAGGCCGAGTTCCTGGCCCGCCGCGAGTCCGTGGACCGCCAGATGATCGTCCGCCAGCGCGACGACAGAATCCAGATCGGTGTCCTTGAGGACGGCGTCCTGGCCGAGCACTTCGTGTCCAAGACCCAGCAGGACTCCCTGATCGGCAACGTCTACCTGGGCAAGGTCCAGAACGTGCTGCCCTCCATGGAAGCCGCTTTCGTGGACATCGGCCGCGGCCGCAACGCCGTGCTCTACGCCGGTGAAGTGAACTGGGAGTCCGTCAACCTCGAGGGCAAGCAGCGCCGCATCGAGAACGCGCTGAAGTCCGGCGACTCCGTGCTGGTCCAGGTCACCAAGGACCCGGTCGGCCACAAGGGCGCCCGTCTCACCAGCCAGATATCACTGCCCGGCCGGTACCTCGTGTACGTGCCCGGCGGTTCCATGACCGGCATCTCCCGCAAGCTGCCCGACGTCGAACGCAACCGCCTCAAGCGGATCCTCAAGGACCGCCTGCCCGAGGACGCGGGCGTCATTGTCCGCACCGCGGCCGAGGGAGCTTCCGAGGAAGAGCTGACGCACGACATCAACCGCCTCCGCGCGCAGTGGGAAGGCATCGAGAGCCAGTCGACGTCCACCAAGATCCTCGCCCCCGAGCTGCTCTACGGCGAACCTGACCTGACCATTAAGGTGGTCCGGGACGTCTTCAACGAGGACTTCTCCAAGCTGATCGTCTCCGGCGAGGAAGCCTGGGACACCATCGAGGCCTACGTCACCTACGTCGCACCGGACCTCGTGGGCCGGCTCGAGAAGTGGACCAAGGACACGGACATCTTCGCGGCCTGGCGCATCGACGAGCAGATCCACAAGGCCTTGGACCGGAAGGTCTTCCTGCCTTCGGGCGGTTCGCTCGTGATCGACCGCACCGAAGCCATGACCGTGGTCGACGTCAACACCGGCAAATTCACCGGCTCCGGCGGCAACCTTGAGGAAACCGTCACCAAGAATAACCTGGAAGCGGCTGAGGAAGTCGTCCGGCAGCTGCGCCTGCGCGACATTGGCGGCATCATCGTGATCGACTTCATCGACATGGTGCTCGAATCCAACCGCGACCTCGTGCTGCGCCGCATGGTGGAGTGCCTGGGCCGGGACCGGACCAAGCACCAGGTGGCCGAGGTGACCTCGCTGGGCCTCGTGCAGATGACCCGCAAGCGGATGGGCACCGGGCTGCTGGAAGTCTTCGGCGAACAGTGCGAAACATGTGCGGGCCGCGGCATCGTCACCCACGACGAGCCGGTGGAGCACCGCCGCGCCAACACGGTCGCCGCGGAGCACTATGTGCCGCGCACCGAGGCGCAGCCTGCTGCCCGACCGGAACGCAAGAGCCGTCGCCGCGGCAGGGGAGGCCAGGGCGGAGAGACCGCGCCGGCCGCACCCGCGCCCGTCCACGCCGAACCCACCGAGGCCGAACGCCACGCCAAGGCCGAGGCCACCCGGGCAGCGCTGGCCAACATCGCTGCCGCAGCGCATGCCGCGCACCTGCACGACGGGGAGGCAGCCGCAGCCAGCGACGCCGGGGCCCGCCAGGCCGCCGTCGACGCCGTCACGCAGCTCGCAGCCGCCGACGAGGCAGCCGGCCGCCCCGCAACGGTGCTGACGTTTGGCGGCGAGCAGGTGGCCCTGCCCTTCGTCGAGCACGCGGAGGACGCGCCGTCACCGGCCCTGACCCTGGACCTGCTGACCGAGGCTTTCGCAAACCTGGGCGAAGCAGAGGCCGGCAAGCCGGACC
>NZ_JBFTZL010000056.1:0-20264 GCF_056406825.1 Arthrobacter sp. P1_A5
GCCGGGGTAGGCGCTGCTGCGTCCGGCCCGGCCGGCTCCGGGGCCGCCTGGAGGTCGGGGTCCGTGGTGGAGTCGGCGGCGGGGTCCTCGGCTGCGTCCCCGCCGGCGCCGGCGCCGCTTCCGGCGTCGGCCCGGTCATCAATGGTGCGGGCGAGGCGGAACACCCAGGCAGTGACCGGCCAGCCGACGAATCCTGCGGTGAGCAGGGCCAGCGTGATCCACAGGGCGTTCACTTCTCTCCTTCGGTGCTGTCGTGGGCGAGGGTCAGCAGCAGTTCTGCGGCCGGCCTCGCGGCCCATTCTTCCTGCCAGCCCGAGCGGAGGACTGCGCGGCTCACCGACTGCTCCGTGATTCCGAGTTTCTGTGCCGCTATTTTTTGGCTGCCGTGGGTTCCGTGGGTGTCGTTCCGCACCGAGCGCAGCACGTCCACCACCTTCCATTGCGCCGCGGTCCGGTCCTGGACCAGGCGGCCAATCAGCCGGAGCACCGCCTCCGCATTGGCGCAGGCCTTGGCCCCCTGGGACCCGCTGGCGCCGTCCGCGGCCGTGGTTGCTGCATTTGCCCGACGGCGGTCGCGGCCGGCAACCACGGCGAGGGGAACATGGGCGGCCGCCCCCTTGGCCCGGTCGACGGCGGACCGGGCCGCCACGAAGGCGGGACCGGAGCCTTCGCGCGGGCTGGCGGGCAGCGGCAGGTCCACCTCCCCCACCCCGATCCCGACATACCAGCGGCCGCTGCGCAGGGCGTGCAAGGCGATCTCCACCACCTCGTCGGCCCGTTCTACGACGCCCTGGACCTCGTCGCCCACCGAACGCTCAAAGCGCCCGGCGGTGGAGAGCGCACTGAGCCCCTTCAGGAGGCCGGGAACCCGGTCGATGTCGCCCGTGCTGCCGCGCTGGTCGATTGTCATGACGTACATGACCCCAGCCTAGGGGAGGTGATCGGGAATAATCAACCATTTTCAACTGATTAATTAATATCAGCCTAAATAGGCTTATGAATGATAGTCAGCGGAATTTGGCTGAAATGCCAGCCGGACCTACCCGAAGAGGTTGACCGGCTTGACGATGTCGGCGTAGATCAGCAGCGCGCCCATGCCCATCAGCAACACCGCCACCACATACGTCACCGGGAGCAGCTTGGCGATATCGAAGGCGCCGGGATCCGGGCGGCCGAACAGCTTGGCGATCTGGCGCCGGGCCCCCTCGTACAGCGCGCCCGCAATGTGGCCGCCGTCGAGCGGCAGCAGCGGAATGAGGTTGAAGACGGCCAACGCGAAGTTGAGCCCGGCCAGCAAACCCACCAGGGCGGCGAAGCGGGACTGCAGCGGGACCTCCTCCATCGCGGCGACCTCGCCGGCCACGCGGCCCACGCCCACCACGCTGATGGGGCCGTTGGGGTCCCGGGGTTCCTCGCTGAAGGCTGCCTTGGCCACGCCGGCCACGCGCTCCGGCAGGTTCACCACCACACCGGCGACCTGCTTGATGTTCTCCCCCGCCATGGGCAGCACGGCCGACGCCGGCTGCTGCACGAGTGCCGTCTGGGCGCCGATGCCCAGGAAGCCGACGTCCTGGTACTGCAGGCTTCCGTCAGCGGCCTTGGCCTGGCGGCCGTCGGGACCGAGAACCGGGCGGGCGGAGAGCACGGGCGTGACGGTCGTCGAGACGGTGGCGCCGCCGCGCTCCACGGTGATGCTCACCTGCCGGCCCGCCGAGGCGCGGATCCAGCCGGTGAGTTCGTCCCACTTGGTAACGGCCTTGCCGTCGAAGGAGGTGATGGTGTCGTTCGGCAACAGGCCCGCGGCCGCGGCCGGGGTGGGCTTGCAGTCGGCGGAGTCCGGGTCCACGGTCTCGCCGGCCTTGACCTGGCATTTGGAGACGTCCGCGATCGTGGTGGTCTGGCTGGCGGTGCCGAAGCCCATCAGCAGCACCGCGGTCAGCACGACGCCGATCAGCAGGTTCATCGCGGGCCCGCCGAGCATGATGATGATCTTTTTCCAGACCGGCAGCCGGTAGAAGACCCGGGTTTCGTCGCCGGGGCCGATTTCCTCGTGGGCCAGGGAACGGGCATCGGATGCCAGTGACTGGAACATTCCGGTGCTGGAAGTGCGGACGGTTCCGTCTTCCTTGTTCGGCGGGTACATCCCGATCATGGACACGTAGCCGCCCAGCGGGATGGCTTTGAGGCCGTACTCGGTTTCGCCCTTTCTCTTCGACCAGACGGTGGGTCCGAAACCGATCATGTATTTGGTCACGCGGACCTTGAAGAGCTTGGCTGGGAGCAGGTGCCCGACTTCATGCAGGGCAATGGACACGGCGATGCCGATCGCCACGAAGACGACACCGAGGACAAAGAGGAGGACGGGGCTCATGCTGTGATCTGCTGCTTCCTGAAAACTGGCAATCTAGACGCTTCTTACGGCTAAACGTTCGTGGGTGCGGGCGCGTGCCCATCTTTCAGCATCCAGTACGGACTCCACCGTCAGCCCGGAGGAGCCTGAGTGTTCGCTGAGGACGGCATCGATGGTGTCCACAATGTCGGTGAACCGGATCTGCCCGGCGTGGAAGGCCATCACCGCTTCCTCGTTCGCGGCATTGAACACGGCCGGGAAGGTGCTGCCCTGCGTGGCGGCCGCCTTGGCGAGGTCGACGGCGGGGAACGCCACGGTGTCCAGCGGCTCGAACGTCCAGCTGGTGGCCTTGCTCCAGTCGCAGGCCCTGGCGGATCCSGGGACCCGGTCCGGCCAGCCGAGGCCGAGGGCAATGGGCAGGCGCATGTCCGGCGGCGAGGCCTGGGCGATCGTGGAGCCGTCGACGAACTGGACCATGGAATGCACCACGGACTGCGGATGGACCACGACGTCGATCTTCTCCAAGGGGATGTCAAAGAGCAGGTGCGCCTCGATCACCTCCAGGCCCTTGTTGACCAGGCTGGCGGAGTTGGTGGTGACCATCAGGCCCATGTCCCATGTGGGGTGGGCGAGGGCGTCCTGCGGTGAGACGTCGTGCAGCTCGTCCCGGGTCTTGCCGCGGAACGGCCCGCCCGATGCCGTCAGGATCAGCCGGTCCACTTCCGCGGCGGAGCCGGAGCGCAGGCACTGGGCAATGGCCGAGTGCTCCGAATCCACAGGCACGATCTGCCCTTCGCGGGCCGCGGCCTTGACCAGGGCGCCGCCGACGATCAGGGACTCCTTGTTGGCCAGTGCCAGCGTGGCCCCGGAGGCGAGGGCGGCCAGGGTGGGGGCAAGTCCGATGGAGCCGGTGATGCCGTTGAGGACGACGTCGGCGGTGATTTCCGCGACCCGGGTGGAGGCGTCGGGGCCGGTGATGAGTTCGGGGCTGTACCCGATGAGTCCTGCCGCGCGGGCGGCGTCGTCGATCAGCCCCCGGAGGGCGGAGGCATCCCCGGAGGCGACACCGACAGCCTGGGCGCGGGTGTGGACGGCCTGCCGGGCCAGGAGTTCGAGGTTGCCGCCGCCGGCGCTGAGCGCGACGACCTCAAAAAGGTGCGGGGCGCCGTCGACGACGTCAATCGCCTGTGTGCCGATGGAACCGGTGGACCCGAGGAGGACGATTTTGCGCGGCTGCATGATTCAAGTATCCCGCACCGCGCCGGTGCGCCGCGTTCGCCTCGGGGTAGCACTTCACGGCAGTCGCGGCGGGCAACGCTGCCGTGAAGTGCCACCTCGACGCCGTCGGGTTGAGTCTTCCGCCGCTCGTTGACGCAGCAGGGCGGAGGCGTAACGTGGAAAACGTGGAGTGGACCGCGTGGTTCGACGCGCCGGAGTACGAGTTCGCCCGGCAGGTGCTGCAGCGCAGCACCGCCACCCTGTATTTCGTGGCCTTCCTCTCCTCGCTGAACCAGTTCCCGGCCCTCCTCGGCGAGCGCGGCCTGTTGCCGGTGCCGGCGTATCTCGAGGGCTTCAACCGTCTGGGCCGGCCCAGCCTGTTCCGCTGGCGCTACTCGGACCGGCTGCTGCGGACGGTGTGCTGGAGCGGCATGGCCATTGCCGCCACGCTTATCGCCGGGCTGCCGCAGCTCGGGCCGCCGTGGGTTCCGCTCATCGCGTTCCTGGCCCTGTGGCTGTTGTACATGTCGATCGTGAACGTGGGGCAGACGTTCTACGGCTTCGGCTGGGAGATGCTGCTGCTGGAGGCCGGGTTCACGGTGGCCTTCCTCGGCTCCGACCAGACTCCCCCGCCCCGGACCATCCTGATCCTGCTGGTCTGGTTGGCGTTCCGGTTGGAGTTCGGCGCCGGCCTGATCAAGATCCGGGGCGGCCAGGAATGGCGARACCTGACTGCCCTGTACTACCACCACGAGACCCAGCCGATGCCGGGGCCGCTGAGCCGGCAGGCCCACCTGCTCCCCAAGGCCTGGCACCGGGTGGAGGTCCTGGGCAACCACTTCGCCCAACTGGTGGTGCCCTTCTTCCTCTTTGCCCCGCAGCCCCTGGCCAGCGCCGCCGCCGGAATCATCGTCTTCACCCAGCTGTGGCTGGTGGCGAGTGGAAATTTCGCCTGGCTGAACTGGATGGCGATCATCCTGGCCTTCGCGGCGGTCAGCGATCCCGTGGCGCACGCCGTGATTCCGGCGATCCCGCTGGACTGGCATGCCGCGTCCGCGCCCGCAGGCGCCGGAGCAGTGGCCGGCAGCCAGGCGCCGGTTCCGTGGCTCGTGGTGGTCGTGTTCGCCACTGTGCTGCTGGTGGTGCTCAGCTACCGGCCCATCGAGAACCTCTTGTCCCACCACCAGCTGATGAACGCATCCTTCAACCGCTGGCAGCTGGTCAACACCTACGGCGCGTTCGGCACCGTCACGAAGCGGCGGATCGAGATCGTGGTGGAGGGGACCCTCGACGAGGACCCCGGGGACGACGCGGACTGGCGGGAGTATGGGTTCAAGGGCAAGCCCGGCGACGTCCGGCGCATCCCGCGCCAGTACGCCCCGTACCACCTGCGCCTGGACTGGCTGATGTGGTTCCTGCCGCTGCGTACCGTGCACGAGGAGTGGTTCTACGCGTTCCTGGCCAAACTGCTGGCGGCGGACCGGCCCACGCTGCGGCTGCTGCGCCACGACCCGTTCGACGGCGGACGTCCGCACTGGATACGTGCCACCAGCTACCTCTACCATTTCTCCACCCGGGCCGAGTTCCGCGCGACAGGCCAGCGCTGGATCCGGACCCCGCTGTATGTCGTCATCCCGCCGTCGCGGCTCCCCGCGCCGCGCCCGACGTCGGAGGCGTGAGGCCCGGCGTGAGGCCCGGGGCGGTGCGTCCCGGGGCGGTGCGTTCCCGTGGGCCGTTTACCGCAAATGGCCGGAATGAGTGTCGTCATTCCGGCCATTTGAGGCAAATTCAGTTCAACGCCCGCGCTTAGACGGAGACCTCTTCCTTCGCCGGCGCAGCCTCCAACGTTGTCTGGCGGCGGCGCAGCCACCACGAGGCGGCGAAGATCAGTGCCATGGAGACGTACACCACCAGGGCGAATGGCGAGGAGAACAAGGCCGTGGGGTCGTTTTGCGAGAGCTGCAGCGAACGCCGCAATTGCACCTCGAACATCGGCCCCAGGATCATCGCCACCACCATGGGCGCCACGGGATAGCCGTAGCGGCGCATGAAGTAGCCCAGGATGCCCACCACCAGCAGGATGCCGACGTCGCTCGGGGAGAAGTTCACCGAGAAGGCGCCGAGCGCGGCGAAGACCAGGATGCCGGCGTAGAGGTAGGGCCGCGGGATCTGCAGGATCTTCACCCACAGGCCCACCAGGGGCAGGTTCAGCACCAGCAGCATGAGGTTGCCGACGTACAGCGACGCGATCAGGGTCCAGACAAGCGCGCCCTGGTTTTCGAACAGGAGCGGACCGGGCTGGATCTGGTAGCGCTGGAACGCCGTGAGCATCATGGCCGCCGTCGCCGTCGTCGGGATTCCGAGGGTCAGCAACGGCACCAGGACACCGGCGGCCGCCGCGTTGTTGGCCGCTTCCGGTCCGGCGACGCCTTCGATCGCGCCCTTGCCGAACTGGGCCTTGTTGGCGCCCTTGGCCAGCTTCCGCTCGGCGGCGTAGGACAGGAACGTGGAGACGTCCGCGCCGCCGGCCGGGACGGTGCCGATCGGGAACCCGATGAAGGTTCCGCGCAGCCACGGCTTCCAGGACCGCTTCCAGTCCTCCTTGGACAGCCAGGCGTTCTTGCCCTTGCTGACCGGGATCAGCTCCACCGGGCCGTGCCGCAGCTTCGATGCGACATATAGCGCCTCGCCGAGGGCAAAGAGGCCCACGGCCACGAGGACCATGTCGACGCCGTCCACCAGGGTGGGGTTGTCGAACGTGAAGCGCTGCTGGGCCGTGCTGTCATCGATGCCGATCAGGCCGATGAACAGCCCGAGCGCCAGGGATGCCAGGCCGCGCAGGACGGAGGCGCCCAGCAGCGCGCCGACGGTCAGGAAGGCCACCACCATGAGGGCCACATAATCCACGGGGCCGAGGCCGACGGCGAAGTCGGCCACGACGGGTGCCAGGAAGGTCAGCAGGACCGTGGCGATGGTGCCCGCGATGAAGGATCCGATCGCCGCCGTCGCCAGGGCTGCCGCTCCCCTGCCGGCTTTGGCCATCTTGTTCCCTTCAAGCGCCGTGACGATCGAGGAGGACTCGCCCGGCGTGTTCAGCAAGATGGAAGTGGTGGAACCGCCGTACATGCCGCCGTAGTAGATCCCGGCGAACACGATCAACGCGGCCGCGGGGTCCAGGGCATACGTGATGGGCATGAGCAGGGCCACGGTCATGGCGGGGCCAATGCCGGGCAGCACCCCGACGGCGGTGCCGACGAAGACCCCGCCCAGCGCGTAGAGCAGGTAGACGGGCTGCAGCGCGGTGCTGAATCCCTCGAGCAGGAGCATGAAGCTATCCATGGAAGAACGGCACCCCCTCGAGCAGCGGCCCCGGCGGCAGGGACACGCCGAGCAGGCCGCCGAAGACGTACTGCAGCACCAGCGCCAGGATCACGGACACGCCGATCGCCTTCCAGAGGGGTTTGGCGTCCAGGGACCAGGCGGCACCGCTGAAGAGCACGGCGGCGGCCACCGGCCAGCCGGCCGGCTCGATCAGGAAGATGTGCAGCACCACGAAACCCACGAGTTTGGCCAGGGCCACCCAGTCGGTCTTGGCGGTCACGTCCAGGTCTTYGCTGTCCTCGGCCTGCCCGACTTTGCCGCGGAGGACCTGCAGGACCACCCCGGCGCCGCACAGCACCAGCAAGCCACACACGATGTAGGGGAAGGCCCGCGGGCCGATGCCGGTCTCCGACGGCGGGATCGGAATGGATCCCGCCGTCGCCAGGCCCGCGACGCCCACGCTGACGAACACGAGGGCGAACAGGATCTCCCCTGTCGGCCGTTTGGCGGGCGCCGCGGCGGGTGCCGACGTTGATGCGAGGTCAGACACTGTTACTTGACCAGGCCGATCTGGGTCAGGGTGGTCTTGACCTTGGCGATGTCCTCGGTCAGGAAGGTCTTGAAGCCGTCACCGGCCAGGAACGCGTCGTCCCAGTTGTTCTTGGTCAGGGTGGACTTCCAGGCCTCGGACGCGTGCAGCTTGGTGACGACGTCGGTCAGCTTCGCTCGCTGGGCGTCGTCGATGGACCCGGGGGCCACCACGCCGCGCCAGTTGGTCAGCACGACGTCGATCCCCTGGTCCTTGAGCGGCTTGATCCCGGGAAGCGCCGGGGCCTCGGCCTTTCCGGAGACGGCGAGCGCCCGGACCTTGCCGGCCTTGACCTGTTCGGCATACTCGCCCACGCCGGAGATGCCGGCCTGGACCTTGTTGCCGAGCAGCGCCGCGATGGACTCGCCGCCACCGGAGTAGCCGATGTAGTTCAGCTTGTCCGCTTCCACGCCCTGGGATTTCAGGATCTGCCCGGCCAGGATGTGGTCCGCGCCCCCGGCCGAGCCACCCGTGATGGCCACGCCCTTGCCGTTGGCCTTGATGTCCGCGACGAGGTCGGCGACCGACTGGTATTTCGACGACGACGGCACGACGAGAACCAGCGGCTCTTCGGTGAGCCGCGCGATCGGGGTGGTGTCTTCGAGCCGGGTCTTGGCGCCATTGGTCTCGACCGCACCCACCATGACGTAGCCCATCACCATGAGGGTGTTGACGTCCTTCTCGGTGGCGAGCTTGGCGAGGCCGTTGGTCCCGCCGCCGCCGCCAATGTTAGTGACCTGGGCGGAGGAGACGAGTTTGTTGGTCTGCAGGTCCTGCTGCATGGCGCGTCCGGTCTGGTCCCAGCCGCCGCCGGGGTTGGCCGGGACGATGATGCTTAGCTTCTTGATCGGATCGGCACCCGCGGACCCGCCGGCAGCCGTGCCGGTTCCGCTTCCCGCGCAGGCGGACATGGCCAGGACGACTCCGGCGGCGCCGGCAATGAGGGCGGCGCGACGTGTGTGGGTGGGACGCGTGAAAGCGGGCCGCGTGAAAAAGTTCTGGGCAGTCATGGTTTCTCCTTGAGCGAATGTGATGCACATCATTGGAATCACGTCACTGACCCTAGGAGCGCCCGCCGAACGGCAACAGCATTTGGCCGTATAGGTAGTAGTGGTCATATTGGTCACGGCCCTGGCCGTCTTTTTGGCGGCCGGGCTGCGCCCGCAATGGGAAACTTGTGACATGTTTCACAGGATTCCCCTTCGGTTCCAGCTGGTCGCATTGCAGCTGGGCATCGTGCTGGCTGTCCTCACGGTGGTGGGGGCCGTGACCATCCGGATGCAGGAACAACAGCTCCGTGACGCCTACAAGGGCAGGCTGATCGGCGTCGCCGAAAGTGTTGCCCAGCTGCCCTCGGTCATCAACGCGTTCGGCACATCGTCGCCGGCGCAGACCATCCAGCCGATCGCGGAAGTCATCCGGCAGGCATCCAACGTCACCTATGTGGTGGTGACGGACCGGCACGGGGTCCGGCAGTCGCACCCCAATCCGGCGGAAATCGGCCGGCCGGTCTCCACCGATCCGTCCGTGCCGCTGTCCGGGGAGATCTATGTGGGTACCCAGACGGGCACACTCGGTGAGTCCTGGCGGGTGAAGGTTCCTATCTTCGATGCGGCCGGCGCCGTGATCGGCTCCGCATCCGTGGGAGTGCTGGAGAGCACCCTGGCCGCTGACCTCCATGAGGACATGCCGCAGCTGTTCGGCTGGCTGCTCGGGGCGGCGCTGCTGAGTTCGATGGGCGCGATGTATGTCTCGAAACTGGTGTGGCGGCGGATCTACAAACTCGAGCCCGAGGACATCGCTGCCCTGCTGGAAACGCGCGACGCCATGCTCCACGGCCTGGGTGAAGGACTGGTGGCGGTGGACGCCGACGGCAGGGTCGCGCTGGTCAACGATGAGGCACGCCGCCTGCTCGCCCTGGCCGGGGACATCACCGGGACCCCTGCAGAGGCAAGCCTGGAACCGGCGGTCCTCCGCTTGCTCTCGGCCGGATCCGCCACGGAGGAACTGGTGCTCTCGGGTGAACGGATACTGCTGGGCAAGGTCAATGCGGCCACCGTCGACGGCCGCGAAGTCGGCAAGGTGCTGATCCTGCGCGACCGCACGGAGCTCCACACCGTCCTGCGTGACCGCGACGGCGCCGTGGACGTGACGCAGGCACTCCGCGCCCAGGCGCACGAATTTGCCAACAAACTGCACGTCATCTCCGGGCTGCTGGAGCTCGGAAAGCAGGACAAAGCCATCGAATACCTGGGCCGCAGCCACAACGACGCCGTCTTCGCGAACCGGCCGCTGGCGGCCGGAATCACCGACCACGGGGTCCAGGCGCTGCTGATCGCCAAGTCCACGGTCTGCGCCGAGCGCGGCATCGAGATCATCGTCAGCCCGGATTCGCTGTGCTCGGTTGATGACTCAGGCGACGTCATCACGGTGCTGGGCAACCTGATCGACAACGCTGTGGACGCTGCGGGTTACGACAGCACTGTTGCCATCCGGCTGGGCGAGAGTGCCGACGGCGGGCGGACCATCGTGGTGGAGGACGACGGACCCGGCGTCCCGGTTCCTGAACGCGCTAAAGTGTTCGAGCCCGGCGTGACCAGCAAGGAGTCCGAGGGAATCAACAGCCGCGGGTTTGGGCTGGCCCTGGTCCAGCGGGTTGCCCTCCGGCGCGGAGGCCGGGCGGCAGTATCCTCATCGGTGTTGGGCGGAGCCTGCTTCTCGGTAGTGCTCAGGACAAAAGAGGCGGAACTACAAAACCAATGAGCGCCATACGCACCCTCATCATTGACGATGACGTAGCAGTGGCCGGGATCCATCACGGGTTCCTGCTCGCACGCGGCGGATTCGACGTCGTGGCCATGGCCCACACCGGGCAGCAGGGCATCGATCTGGCCGCGGAGCTGGGCCCGGAGCTGGTGTTGCTGGACATCCATCTGCCGGACATGTCCGGCCTGGACGTCCTGCAGCGGCTGCGCGCGCGCCGGCGGCCCGTGGATGTCCTCGTGATCACCGCGTCCAGGGAGCTTGACACGGTCCGCGGCGCGATGGCCGGCGGTGTGCTGCACTACCTGGTCAAGCCCTTTTCCTCGCAGGCATTGAACGAACGGCTCGACGAGTACGTCATGCTGCGGGACCATCTGGCCTCCGGCGCTTCCGGGCCGCTTGACCAGGCGAGCATCGACCGCCTGGTGGCGCCCTCCCGCCGGTCCGGGGCGGCGGAAACCCCGGCGGGTCAGGCCGCCCAGCCAGACCAGGCCGCCGTACGGCTGCCCAAGGGACTGTCGCGCCCCACCCTGGACGCGGTCATCGAGGCACTGAAGGCCAGTCCGGAGGACGTCTCGGCGGCCGGCCTGGCGCTGCAACTGGGCCTGTCCCGGGTCAGCGCCCGCCGCTACCTCGAGTACCTCGTAGTTCACGGCCATGCCCGGCTGACGCCCCGCTACGGAGCCGCGGGCCGACCGGAGAACCGCTACCTCTGGCGCCGCTGACATGTCCGGTTCTTGGAGGCAGCATTGAGCATGTCCAGTTCATGACGGCCACACTGAGCATGCCCAGTTCATGACGGCCACACTGAGCATGCCCAGTTCTTGGGGCAGCCCGGGACACGTGGCACAAATGCGGGGCACGGGCCGCGGAGACTGGCCGAGGTTCAGAGCCACAAGCCACCCATTCGACGCAGATGGCCGCAATAGGACCAGCCAATCCGGCCATCTGAGGCGAATCGACGAAGTCAACCCCGGCCGGATCCCACCTCTGCACCCACGACGATGCCCGGCCATCCTCCGGGACGCCGGCAGCCACTCAGGACCCATTGGCAGTGGCCGCGGAGACTGGTCGAGATGCATCCACGACGATGCCCGGCGCCAGCCCCGGGACGCCGGCCAGCCCACTAACCCAGAGCACGTGTCGGTGGGTAGCCGTCCCGCGGTCAGGACCCGACGCGGCCCGCGCGGCGCAGTGTGGACGCGGCGTGCTTGAGGATGGGCCCGTCGACCATCTTGCCCTTGAACTGGAAGACGCCCGAGCCGGCTGCGGAGGCGGCATCGAGCAGCTCCGCGGCTGCCGAGACGTCGGCCTCGGAGGGTGCGTAGGCTTCGCGGACGACGGCCACCTGGTCCGGATGGATGCAGGCCTTGGACGAGAATCCGGATGCCACCGCGTCACGGGATTCGAGGGCCAGACCGGCCAGATCCGGGATGTTGACGTAAACGGCGTCGATCGCGTCCTTGCCGAAGGCGCCGGCGGCCAGCAGCACGCTGGAACGGGCGTGCAGCGCGACGGCCCGGTAGCTGCCGTCCTCCGCCCGGCTCGAGGTTCCGCCGAGCGATGCCAGCAGGTCCTCCGCACCCCACATCAGGGCCACCACATTGGGCTCGGCGGCGATGGCGGCGGCGTTGAGGACGCCGGCGGCCGTCTCGCAGAGGGCAATTACGCTGTAGCCCTCGAGTTCCCTCAGCTGGGCAGCGCTCTCCGCCTTGGCCAGCATGATGTGCCGGTAGGGCGTGTGCTTGAGGCAGTGCAGGTCCTTCTCGAACTCGTCCGTGCCGGCCGGGTTGACCCGTACGATCGTGCGGGACGGATCCAGTTCCGGGACGTCGCCGGTGGCGCCAAGCTGGGCAAGGATGGCGCCGCGGGCCCGCTGCTTGTCGGCAGGGGCAACGGCGTCCTCAAGGTCTACGATCACGGTATCGGCGCGTTCCGCGGCTTTCTGGTACCGCTCGGGGCGGTCGGCGGGGCAGAACAGCAGGGCAGGGCCCATCAGGAAACTCATGTCTCTATTCTCCCCTTTTGCGCCGCTTCCAGCTCGGCAGCGGCGTGGGCCTCGCGTGTCCACATCAGGCAACTGCGGGCGGCGAGCGCCACCACGTCCCCGTGCTGGTTCCGTCCGGTGTGCTGCATGGTCACGATGCCCTGCCCCGGGCGGGACGCGGACAGCCTCTTCCCGGTCACCACCGTCTCCGTGTAGAGGGTGTCCCCGTGGTACAGCGGGTGCGGAAAAGACACATCCGTCAGGCCGAGCTGGGCGATGATGGTGCCCTGGGTCAGCTGCGGCACGGACTGGCCCACCACGGTGGCCAGGGTGAACATCGAATTCATCAGCCGCTGGCCGAAGGGCTGCCCGGCGCTCCAGGCCGCGTCGAGGTGCAGGGCCTGGGTGTTCATGGTCATGGTGGTGAACAGGACGTTATCCGTCTCCGTAACCGTCCGGCCCGGCCGGTGGGCGTAGACCACGCCCTCCTCCAGCTCATCGAAATAGAGGCCGCGCTGCTCAATCACCCGGGGGGTGCCGGTACCCGGGTGCGCGCCTGTGCCCGGTGAAGTCGTGCCTGCATCACTCATACGGTCAGTTCCTGGTCTTCCTCAAAGAGTTCGGCTCCGGTGGCCGCCACGACGTCCTCCACGGACACGTTCGGCGCCAGTTCCCGCAGCACCAGCCGGGACTTCCCGCCCTCGGTCACGACGTCGATCACGGCGAGGTCGGTGATGATCCGGTCCACGCAGCCTTTGCCGGTCAACGGCAGCGTGCAGGTTTCCACGATTTTCGGCTTGCCGTTGCGGTCCACGTGATCCATCATCACGATCACCTTCTTGGCCCCGAACACCAGGTCCATCGCGCCTCCCATGCCCTTGACCATCTTGCCCGGGATCATCCAGTTSGCGAGGTCGCCGTTGMYGGCSACCTSCATGGCGCCGAGCACGGCCACGTCGACGTGGCCGCCCCGGATCATGCCGAAGGAGGCTGCGGAATCGAAGAACGCCGCGCCCTTGTTGACCGTGACGGTTTCCTTGCCGGCATTGATCAGGTCGGGGTCGACTTCATCCTCGGCCGGGTACGGCCCGACGCCCAGGATGCCGTTCTCCGAATGCAGCACCACCTCGACGCCGGCCGGAATGTAGTTGGGTATCAGCGTCGGCATGCCGATGCCGAGGTTGACGTACTGGCCGTTGTGCAGTTCCTGCGCGACGCGGGCCGCGAGTTCATTGCGGGTCCAGCCCTTGCCCTCAGCACCGGCGGCGTGTTCGACGGCGGAGCGCCGGTATTCGTGGCGCACGGCCTCGGGACGGGGCGGGGCCTCTGCGGCTTTGTTCGTTTCCACGGCTAGGCTCCTGCCTGCTCCGGCGACAGTTTTGGTGTGCCGGAGGCGCTGGTGGCCACCGCAACCGTCCGCTTTTCAATGCGTTTCTCGCCCTGCGGGGCCAGAACCACGCGCTGGACGAAGATCCCCGGGACGTGGACGTGCTCCGGGTCCAGCTCCCCCGGCTGCACGAGCTCCTCGACCTCGGCGATGGTGATCTTCCCTGCCATGGCGCACAGCGGGTTGAAGTTCATGGCCGTGGCGTGGAAGACGAGGTTGCCGTGGCGGTCACCCTTCCAGGCGTGCACGAGGCCGAAGTCGGGCGTCAGCGATTCCTCCAGCACGTACTCGGCGCCGTGGAAGCTGCGGACTTCCTTCGGGGCGGAGGCAATCGCGACGTTGCCCTCGGCGTCGTACTTCTGCGGCAGGCCGCCTTCGGACACCTGGGTGCCGACGCCGGCCGGGGTGTAGAACGCGGGGATACCCGCGCCGCCGGCGCGCAGCTTTTCGGCCAGCGTGCCCTGCGGGGTGAGGACCACCTCCAGCTCGCCGGAAAGGTATTGCCGGGCGAACTCCTTGTTCTCCCCCACGTAGGAGCTGATGGTGCGCCGGATCCGGCCGTCCTTGAGCAGGATCCCGAGGCCCCAGTCGTCGACGCCGCAGTTGTTGCTGACGGTTTCCAGGTCCGTGGCACCGCGCTCATGCAGGGCCTCGATCAGCGTCACGGGAATGCCGCACAGCCCGAACCCGCCGACGGCGAGCGAGGCGCCGTCGTGGATGTCCGCGACAGCCTCGGCGGCGCTGGCAACAACTTTGTTGATCATCGGTGATCCTTCCGGCCGGCTACAGTCCCAGTTCGCGGGCGATCAGCATCAGCTGGACCTCCGTGGTGCCCTCGCCGACTTCAAGGATCTTGGAGTCGCGGTAGTGGCGCGCCACGGTGAATTCGTTGATGAAGCCATAGCCGCCGAACACCTGGGTGGCGTCCCGCGCGTTGTCCATGGCTGCCTCGCCTGCGACCATCTTAGCGATGGCCGCCTGCGTCTTGAACGGCTTGCCGGCAAGCATCCGGGCGGCCGCGTCGTAGTAGGCCAGGCGGGCCGTGTGGGCGCGGGCTTCCATCCGGGCGATCTTGAATGCGATGGCCTGGTATTTGCCGATGTTCTGCCCAAACGCGCTGCGTTCCTTGGCGTATTTCACCGACTGGTCCACGCATCCCTGGGCGGCGCCGACGGCCAGGGCCGCGATCGCGATCCGGCCTTCGTCCAGGATGGAGAGGAAGTTGGCGTAGCCGCGGCCCTGGGTACCGAGCAGGTTCTCCTCGGGGACGTGGACGTTGTTGAACGTCAGCGGGTGGGTGTCCGAGGCGTTCCAGCCGACCTTGTTGTAGGCCTTTTCCGCGGTGAAGCCCGGAGTGTTGGTGGGCACCAGGATGGTGGAGATTTCCTTCTTGATGCTGCCGTCCGCGCGTTCCTCCTGGCCGGTGACCGCGGTGACGGTGACGAGCCTGGTGATGTCGGTGCCGGAGTTGGTGATGAACTCCTTGTTGCCGTTGATGACCCACTCTCCGCCGCCCAGCTTGGCGGTGGTCTTCGTCCCGCCGGCGTCCGAGCCGGCTTCCGGCTCGGTCAGGCCGAAGCCGGCGAGCGCCTTGCCGGAGGCCAGCAGCGGCAGCCATTCCTGCTTCTGCGCCTCGTTGCCGAAGCGGTGGATCGGCATCGCACCGAGCGAGACGCCGGCCTCGAGGGTGATCGCGACAGACTGGTCCACCCGGCCGAGCTGTTCCAGGGCCAGGGCCAGAGCGAAGTAGTCCCCGCCCATGCCGCCGAACTCTTCCGGGAACGGCAGGCCGAACAGGCCCATGTCCGCCATCTGGGAGACGACCTCGTAGGGGAAGCTGTGCTCTTCGTCGTGCTTGGCGGAGACAGGGGCCACCACCTCGTCGGCGAATTCGCGGACGGTGTCGCTAAGGATCTGGTAGTCCTCGCTGAGTTCAAAATCTGCCATGGGGTGTCTCCTGTGTCTGAGGTACATCTGTGGTCTGGTGAAAAGGGGTGTTGGCTGCGCTGTGGTTGGTCAGCCGGGGTGAGGGCGGTGGTGTCAGTAGGGTGCGGTCATTCGGCCGCGCCCATGGCGATGACCGCTTCCTCGATCGTGTCCTCGGCTTTCGAGGGCTCCGTCGGGACGGCGGGGTGGATCGTCGCCAGCACCTGGTCTGCCTTGACGAGGTCGCCGGAGCCGACGCTGATGTGGACGGTTCCGTCCAAGGGCGCCACGAGCTGGTGCTCCATCTTCATGGCTTCGACCGAGAGCAGGACCTGGCCGGCCTCCACGGTGTCGCCGTTGCTGACGGACACGGACACCACGGTGCCGGGCATCGGCGAGCGCACCGCCGGGTCGGCGGCGCCTTCCTCGCGTTCGATCGCCGCCAACACCCGGGCAAGCCGGGTCTCCCGGGTGAGCACCTCAAGGCGGCAGGACCAGCCCTCGCTGCCGAGGAAGATTTCCGACAGGACGCGGGGATCGGGAGCCATCCAGCTCTGGGCGGGAGGACCGGTGCGAACGGGTGCAAGTGCATAACTGCTGGTCTCGCCCTCGAGGGTGAGCACCGGGCGATCCCGCGCGGTGAACTCCATGAAGGCTGTGAGCTGCGGACCTCCGTTAACCCTTACAGTGACTTGCTCCCCCGCGACCGGGCCCCTCACCTCCACTGTGGCGACGCCCCCGTCGGGGGTTCCCAGGCTGATCCGGCGCGGCGCCGGCGCACCGATCCGCCAGCCGTCGCGGCGCTGCCACGGGCTGCCTTCACGCTCCTCCTGCTTGGCTTCCTCCGCCATGGCCAAGGCGTACAGTGCGGCGACCACAAGTTCGCTGTCGCCCACCCGCCGGAAGCTGAATTCCGGCATCTTGCGTTCGATCAGGCCGGTGTCGAGCCGGCCGGCGCGGACGTCGGCGTCGTTGGCCAGCAGCCGGAGATATTCAACATTGGTATCGATGCCCAGCACTGTGTACCCGGCGAGCGCCTCGTCCAAGGTATCGAGGGCAGTCGTTCGGTCTTGGCCCCAGGCAATGACCTTGGAAATCATCGGATCGTAGCTGGAGGAGATCTCGAGTCCGTGGACGAGGGCGGAGTCCACCCGGACGCGGCCGTGGGCCGTTTCGACTTCGTTGCGGGCCGGAGCACTCGGGCGCTGGGCCGGGCCGGGCAATTCGTCCAGCAGCAGCACTTCACCGCCGGAGGGCAGGAAGTTCTTCTCCGGCACCTCAGCGTAGACGCGTGCCTCCACGGAGTGGCCGGTCAGGACGACGTCGGCCTGGGTCACCGTAAGTTCCTCGCCGGCGGCGATGCGCACCTGCCATTCGACGAGRTCRATGCCGGTGACSAKYTCGGTSACCGGRTGYTCGACCTGCAGGCGGGTGTTCATCTCCATGAAGAAGAACTCGTCCGGGGCGGCGTCCGAGACCAGGAATTCCACGGTCCCGGCGCCGGAGTAGTGGACGCTGCGCGCGGCCTGGCAGGCGGCCTCGCCGATCCGGGCGCGGATCTCCGCTCCGTCGGGCAGGGATTCCAGCAGCGGGGACGGTGCTTCCTCGATGACCTTCTGGTGGCGGCGCTGCAGCGAGCACTCGCGCTCCCCCAGGTGGATGACGTTGCCGTGGTTGTCCGCCAGGATCTGGACCTCGATGTGCCGCGGCGTGAGCACGAGCCGTTCCAGGAACAAGGTGTCGTCGCCGAACGCACTCGCGGCGACCCGGCGTGCGGTGGCCAGGGTGGCTTCCAGGTCCTCGGCGCGTTCGACGATGTGCATGCCCTTCCCGCCGCCGCCGGCGGAGGGCTTGATCAGCAGCGGGAACCCGACGCCGGCCGCGGCCTCGATCAGCTGCGCGTCACTCATGCCGGGTTCAGCGATGCCCGGGACCACGGGGACGCCGTAGCCGGTGACGTGGTTCTTGGAGCGGATCTTGTCGCCCATGACGTTGAGGGATTCGACGCCGGGGCCGATGAACGTGATCCCGGCGGCTTCGAGGGCACGGGCGAAGTCGACGTTCTCGCTCAGGAAGCCGTAGCCGGGGTGCACGGCCTCGGCGCCGGTGTCGCGGCAGGCCTGGATGATGGCCTCGATCTTGAGGTAGCTCTCGGTGGCCGCGGCGGGGCCGATCCGGACCGCCACGTCGGCTTCCCGCACGTGCCGCGCGTCGGCGTCGGCGTCGGAATAGACGGCGACCGAACGGATGCCGAGGGCGCGCAGGGTCCGGATGACGCGGCAGGCGATTTCGCCGCGGTTGGCGACGAGCACGGTGCCGAACAACGGGGTGCCGGTTGTGGGGGTGGCTGGAGGGGTGGCCACGGAAGGCGTGGTGGGCGAAGAGATGGTCGGCGAAGAAAGGTTCATGGCTGGCTCACATCCGGAAGAGGCCGAAGGAGGTCTCCGGCAGCGGGGCGCGGGAGACGACGTCGAGCGCCAGTCCCAGGACGGTGCGGGTGTCCGCGGGGTCGATCACGCCGTCGTCCCAGAGGCGGGCGGTGGAGTAGTAGGGGCTGCCCTGGTCCTCGTACTGGGCCTTGATGGGGGCCTTGAAGGCTTCCTCGTCCGCGGCGGACCATTCCTCGCCGCGGGCCTCGTACTGGTCCCGCTTCACGGTCGCGAGCACGCTGGAAGCCTGGTTGCCGCCCATCACGGAGATCCGCGACGCCGGCCACATCCACAGGAAGCGCGGGGAGTAGGCGCGTCCGCACATCGAGTAGTTCCCGGCGCCAAAGGACCCGCCGATCACGACGGTCAGCTTGGGCACGCGGGCGGTGGCGACGGCGGTGACCATCTTGGCGCCGTTCTTGGCGATGCCGCCCTGTTCGTAGTCCTTGCCGACCATGAAGCCGGAGAGGTTCTGCAGGAAGATCAGCGGGATCCCGCGCTGGTCGCACAGTTCGATGAAGTGCGCTCCCTTGAGGGAGGACTCGCTGAACAGCACGCCGTTGTTCGCCACGATGCCCACGGGGTGGCCGTGCAGCTTGGCGAAGCCCGTGACCAGGGTGGTGCCGTAGTTTTTCTTGAACTCGTGGAACCGGCTGCCGTCGACCAGCCGGGCGATGACCTCACGCACGTCGTACTGGGCGTTGACGTCCGTGGGCACGGCACCGTAGAGCTCATCCGGGTCGGCAACGGGCTCGACGGCGGTGTCCACGTCCCAGACGGGTGCGGCAGGCTTCGGCAGGGTGGAGACGATGTCGCGGACGATCTGGAGGGCATGCTCATCGTTCTCGGCCAGGTGGTCCGTGACCCCGGAAATCTTCGAGTGCACGTCGCCGCCGCCAAGTTCCTCCGCGGTCACGATTTCGCCGATCGCGGCCTTCACCAGCGGCGGGCCGCCCAGGAAGATGGTGCCCTGGTTGCGGACAATCACGGTCTCGTCGCTCATCGCCGGAACGTACGCGCCGCCGGCGGTGCAGGAGCCCATCACGGACGCGATCTGCGGGATCTTCGCCGCGGACATCCTCGCCTGGTTGAAGAAGATCCGGCCGAAGTGTTCCTTGTCCGGGAAGACCTCGTCCTGCTTGGGCAGGAACGCCCCGCCGGAGTCCACGAGGTAGATGCAGGGCAGCCGGTTCTCCAGCGCGATTTCCTGCGCGCGGAGGTGCTTCTTCACTGTCATCGGATAGTAGGTGCCGCCCTTGACTGTGGCGTCGTTGGAAATGACCAGCACCTGGCGGCCGTGCACCAGCCCGATGCCGGCAATGACGCCTGCACCGGGCGAGTCGCCGTCGTACATGCCGTMCGCGGCCAGCGGGGCGATCTCCAGGAAGGGGCTGCCGTCGTCGAGCAGCTGGTCAATGCGCTCGCGCGGCAGGAGCTTGCCGCGCGCCACGTGGCGTTCCCGGGACTTCGCGGGCCCGCCCAGCGCGGCGGTGGCGAGCCGTTCCCTCAGCTCGCCGGCCAGCCCCAGTTGGGCCTCCCGGTTCGCGGCGTAGGCGGTGCTCGTCGCATCCACCCGGCTGGCGATTGTCTCCATTGACTGCTTCCGTTCCCTGACCTGCGCGGACTTGCGCGCCGGAGCGGCAACTCAGGCCGCCCGACTATTTCGGTTAGTACCGCATAACTGAGATTTAGGTTAGTCTCTATTAACTGTGATGTCCAACACAGGGATCATTTTGCAACGAGGGGATGCGCCGGTGACCGAGCCCAGCCAGACTGCCCAGCTTCCGTCAACCCAGGCAGCCTCAACGCAGCGCAGCCAGGCGAAGGCGAACAGGCGGCAGGCCCTCCTGTCCGCCGCCGCTGCGCTCTTTGCCCTGGAGGGCTTCAACCGCGTTTCCCTGGAGGATCTCGGGGCCGCGGCCGGCGTCAGCGGACCGGCGGTCTACCGTCACTTCGCCGGCAAGCAGGCCGTCCTCGGCGCCCTGCTGCTCAGTGTCAGCCAGGACCTGCTCGACGGCGGCCGCAAGGTAGTGGCCGATTCCGACGGCGATCTGGCGGCGTTGGGCGGGCTGGTGGCCTTCCACGTCGACTTTGCCCTGAGCAACCCGGACGTCATCCGGGTCCAGGACCAGGACTTCAGCAACCTGGCCGGCGAGGACCAGGCCGAGGTCCGCACGCTTCAGCGCAACTACGTTGAACTCTGGGTGGACGTGCTGGCCGGACTGCACGAGGGTACGGAGGCCGCCGAACTGCGGATGCGCGCGCACGCCACGTTCGGGCTGATCAATTCGACC